>JAITMX010000199.1 GCA_031290775.1 Eubacteriales Family XIII. Incertae Sedis bacterium | reverse complement strand
AAAGTGTTGCATAAGGTCTTCTTGCCTTTTTTCCACCCGCTTCAGCGGGTAATGGAAAAACGGACAGCGGAGGTGCAAATCTCTGCGAGATTTGAGAAGCACCATTATCGCAATGACGGCATTCCGGCAAGTGTCTGAATTGTTGCAAAAGCATATTGCATATTGTGTTGTGAAAAGCATGTTGTGTTTGACATCAACCATAAAAAGTAATATATTACAGAAGGAAGAAAAGCTGAAATAATACCGAATGGAGGCTATAGCAACCGTGATCAATCTGAGAGACTTACTTCGCAGCGACAAACCCGAAGATGATGCCCCGGAGACTAAAGGCGGGATCGCGGAAAGCGCACAAGCGGAAAGTGCGCAAGTGAGCGGTGCGCAGGAAGCAAATGCACCGATTGAAAGTGTGCAAGAGGAACGTGCGCCGGCGGACAGCGCGCCGGAAGCGGGTGTGCCGGAAGAAAGCGCACAGGCGGACAGTGCGCCGGAAAAAAGCACGCCGGAAGCGGGCAGCTCGCATGCGTTTCGCGCGTACACGGATGAAGGAGATAAGTTTGTGCCGGATTTTACAAAAGATTCTGACCGCATAGAGGCTGCGGGCAAAGCGGACGCCGATCGGGCAAGCACGCCGGATCATGGTTCCGATCCCAACCCCAACGCAGGCCTCAATTTCAATTTCAACACCAACCCCACCCCCAATCCAGCCCCAACCCCTGAGCCTGTGAGGGCGGTGGCGTCCGAAAACGCGCTTGGCCAGCCGGCGTGGCGCAAAGAAGACGATGAGCCGGAAATCGAAGAGGGCGAGGAAGTGCCGGTGATGGGCGTTTCGCTGATTTCAAAAGAAGCCACGATACTCGGCGATATCATTACCGAGGGGCATATCGATGTTATCGGCAAGGTGCGCGGCAACGTGGAGGCGCAAGGCAATATCGCCATTCGCGGTTTGGTGAGCGGCGATTTGACCGGGGAGAAAATCGGGCTTTACAAATGCCGGGTGAAAGGGGATTTAAAAGCCGGGACAGGCGTGGTGATCGATTCCGACTCGGTGATCATCGGCAATGTCGATACGGACAATGTCGTTCTCGGGGGGAAACTCAAAGGCGACATCAAGGCTGTGAAGATGGCGGTGCTTCGGAGCGACGCTTACTTTATCGGAGACGTGCTGACGGAGTCCCTTGCAGTCGAATCAGGCGCGGTCGTCAACGGCAATATCCGCACGATCGTGCAAGGGGATATCGAGGCGCCCTTTGACGATTGACAAAAATACCTACATCACCCCGGGATTTTGACGACAACGATTTTATAACGCCGGATATCTTGCAGGCTGTCAATAAAAATGTCCGCGCCGCCACAAATGATGTGCTGTCGAGGAGCGGTTTTGGCGAGGGCGCCAAGAAGGCCGACGCTTTTTTTGATTATTCCCCATCTGAAGCCGTCGATACCGCAGCGAATACAGGGCAAGAGCCGGATTCGAAATTGGATGAGGTACTTGTTGAAATCCCGAAAATCCCTGATATCAATGAAGATTTGGATAAAATAAAGATTGATATGCTGCGATTCAACCGCAAGCAGCGGTTCAATGTCCGGATTCTCCTCTTTGTGGTTGTTGTTGTAATCATTGAAACGCTTCTCTCAATCTATCTGCTCAATCAATAAAATTGTGCCGCCCGCCCTGCCATAAATGGGACGAGGCGTTTGTGTACGCGCTCGTGATATAATCCAAAGGATGGTTTTGAACGAGAAACAACTGAATGAATATGGGAGGCGGCTCGGTGCGGAGCTCGGGCCCGGCGCCATTGTTGCGCTGGCCGGGGATTTGGGGGCGGGCAAGACGACATTGGCCAAGGCAATCGCGGCGGGCCTCGGCGTGGCCGAGCAGGTCACGAGCCCGACATTCACGATAGTATGCGAGTATGTGACTGGTCGGTTGCCCCTCTATCATTTTGACGTCTATCGGCTCGGGGAGGAGGGCGGCTCCGCGCGTGTGAAAACGGAACTTGCGGAGATCGGATATGAAGAATATTTTTTCGGCGGCGGCGTCACAATTATAGAATGGGCGGATCTCGCCGAGGATGCAGTCCCGCAGCACGCGATATGGATCGACTTGAGGCACACAGACGACCCAAACAAGCGGATCGTCCTTACGCGCGGCGCGGCGCGAGAGGCAACCGGGGGCAGCAGGCTGTGCGAAAGCACCGCCGTCTCGGGGCAAAGGGGGGTGGTTCATTTGTCCGGGGATGGCACGGCGAGCGACGATATGAAAAGAACCGTCCCGGCCGTGTTGCTTGCGGTCGAGACAACGGGGCCGGTCTGTTCCGTTTGCCTGCAGACGGCGGACGGGCATGCCCTTTATCGTGCGGGTACCGAAGGCCATATGCATTTGACGTCGCTGCTGCCGATGGTCCGGGACTTGATAGGGGAAGCCGGCCTTTCGCCGGACGGCCTTGGCGCGATTGCTGTGTCTGCAGGCCCCGGTTCGTTCACGGGCATCCGCATCGGAATTGCGACTGTGCGCGCGCTTGCGCAAGCGCTGTGTATACCCGTAATCAAAGTGCCGACGCTTGAGACTTTTGTTTATATAGCGCATGGAACGCATGGGGACGGACCGCATGGGGACGGTCCTTTTGGGTCAAGCGACCCAAAAGGACCGTCCCCATGCGTTCCGTCTGTCGTCGCTTGCCCCATTTTTGACGCGCGCAGGGAGCAGATGTATGCGGGCGCGTATCTGCTTGAAGAGGATGGCTGTATCATGACGATCGTCCAAGGCGGCGCATACAGCCCGGACAAGTATTTTGCAGCGCTTGCCGCAGGGGTGTCCGCGCTGAAAAAATTGGTGGCGCGCACGAAAGGCCCTGACGCAAAGGTCCTTTGCCGGATGATGGGAGACGGGCTGCCCGTGTTCCGCGAACGCGTGGAAGAATTTTGGGATGAGACAGAGGGCGGCAGGCAGGAAAACCGCCCCCCTATTTCCCTTGCCCGCAGTGAAGTCCAAGACGCGCGCGCTGTTTTGGCATGGGCGCGCGCGCACGGCCGCCCGGCGGGATACGAAACGCTTGAGCCGATTTATATGCGCAAGGCCGAGGCGCAGCGCAAGCTCGACGAGCGGACGTGGACGGGGGACGGAACGCATGGGGACGGTCCTTTTGGGTCAAGCGACCCAAAAGGACCGTCCCCATGCGTTCCCTGCGTCCCCCACCCATGCGTTCCCTGCCGCGTCCGCCCCGCAACCGCTGCGGATGCCGACGGCATCTCCGTCATCGAAAGGCTTTCGTTTGGCGAGCCTTGGCTCAAACAAAGCATACGCAGCGACCTGCTGCTTGAATACAGCGATTACGTCGTCTGCGAAAACGAGGGGCTTGTGCTTGCTTATGCGGGGCTGCACCGGATCATTGACGAAGGCCATATCACAAACATCGCGGTCCATCCGAGCGTACGCGGCTGCGGCGTCGGGACTGCCGCCCTGCGCGAATTGATACGGCGCGCCGAGATGCGGGGGATTGCCGATTTCACGCTTGAAGTGCGGTGCGGCGATGCGGCGGCGATCCGTTTTTACGAAAAGCAGGGCTTTGTTTCAGATGGCGTCCGGAAAGGCTATTACCCAAAGGACGGCGGCGGGCGCGAGGACGCATATATCATGTGGCGCCGCCGTGCGCGTGCCTGCGATGAGGCGGCACAATGACCGGTGCGGGCATACGCATACTTGGTATTGAAACGAGCTGCGACGAGACGGCAGCTTCCGTGACCTTGGACGGGCGCACGGTGCTTTCAAACGTGATCGCCTCGCAGGTCGATATCCACAAGGCGTTCGGCGGCGTCGTGCCCGAAATCGCCTCCAGGCACCATCTCTGCTCGGTCAACGGCGTCGTCAGCGAAGCGCTGCGCGAGGCGGCCGTCTTGCCCGGCGGCATTGACGCGGTCGCCGTGACGGAGGGGCCGGGGCTTGTCGGCGCCGTCCTCATCGGATTGGCTACGGCGAAGGCGATGGCCTTTGCACTCGGGAAACCGCTCGTCGGCGTGCATCATATCCGCGGGCATATCTGCGCGGCGCTCATCGAACACAAAGACCTTGAGCCGCCTTTTCTTGCCCTCGTCGTTTCCGGCGGCCATACTTCGCTCATAGACGTACGCGGCCTCTCGGGCCGGCCCGGGGAGATGGCCGTGCTCGGCAGTACGCGCGACGACGCTGTAGGCGAGGCCTATGACAAAGTGGCCCGCGTGCTCGGCCTCGGCTATCCCGGCGGCCCAAAAATCGATGCGCTCGCAAAGGGGGGAGACCCATGCGCGGCCCGCTTCAAGCGCGTGATGCTTGAGGAAGGCAGCCTCGACTTCAGTTTCAGCGGCCTGAAAACGGGCGTCCTCAATTATGTAAACAGCAAAAGACAGGCGGGATTGCCCGTAAACGAAGCCGATGTCGCGGCGGGCTTCCAGCAGGCGGCCATCGACGTGCTCTCGGCAAAGACGCGCGCGGCGCTCAAATTGACGGGACGCAAGACGCTTGCGCTTGCCGGCGGCGTTGCTTCAAACAGCGCGTTGCGCGCCCGTATGCGCGAAGACGCGGAATATGCGGGCATCCGGCTTTGCATCCCTTCGCCTGTCTACTGTACGGACAACGCGGCCATGATTGCCTGTGCCGGCTATTGCAAATTTGCCGGCGGCGGCACGGACGGCCTCGATCTCGACGCGCACGCCACGCTTCCGCTTTGAACACAGCCGCCCCAGCATCTTGCCTATTTTTTCAATAGCCGCCCGCTGTGCCTGTTCTCTGTGAGTTCTGTGCCCTTGACGACAATGTCGCCGTTGACCAGTACATACTCGATGCCTTCGGGCGGGGCGTCCGGCCTTCCGCGATCCGGAAAATCCGCTTTGTCAATAATCGTGTCCGGATTGAAGATGACGATGTCCGCGTTTTGCCCGGTTTCGATGGAGCCGATTTGCGTCAGCCCATAGCGGCGCGCGGGCAAAATGGTAATCTTTTTAATCGCCTCAATCAAGGGGAGATTTTTGCGCTCGCGCACGTGCCGCCCAAGCAGCCGCGGGAAGGCGCCGGAGACCTCCGGCGCGCCGACATTCATATAGTGCGGCCCGTCCGCAGCGTTGGTTGAAATATAAACATAGTCTTTTTTTAACGGCATTTCGATCGCGTCCTTGTCGCAAACAAAAGCGGAAACAAGGGTTTCCGGATAGGATTCGCGCAGATGCTGAAACATCTCTTCGTTGCAGTACTCCCCGACATGGACTCCTGACGAGATCAGGATGTCCTGCGCGGACGCGCCGCTGTATTCCTTTTCCCACCCTTTGTCAAACACGCCTGTGCCGATACAAACCGAAAAGGCGTTGTACAGGCCGCTGTCTGCCGTGATGTCAAGCCCCTCCGCCCGCGCTTTTTCAATAATATCAAGCGCGCCGGACATGGCGCCGCCGATGCCGACCATGTATAGAAGCTGCAGGATTTGCACGCTGACGCCCGTCAAGGCGGCAGCCTGCAAAATTTCATCGAAACAGGAGAGCGCCTCCCAACCGTCTTTTCTTAGATGGACGAGGATGGGGCGCTCATAGCTTTTGGCGACCGCGGAAAGCTTCAGGATCTCTTCAAAAGACGTCCCGGGGATCAGTTCAAGCCCGAAACAAATGCCGAAGGCGCCGTGATCGAGAAAACGCGCGGCCAGGTCTGCCATGGCTCGGATTTCCTGCTCCGTCGCCGGGCGATTGTCAGAAACGCCGACGGCATTGCGCAGGACAAAGGAATGTGAGATGGAAAACCCTTGATTGATGAGAAATCCGTCCTGTTCGATGCGGCGGAAGACGTGGCTGTTGAGATTGCGCTCGCCGCCGATCGTGGTTGTCCCGCCCTGGCGGACGAGGCACTCCGCCGAGTATGGGTTTCCGTCCACATGGGAGTGAAAGTCAACGAAACCGGGCGAAACCAACAGCCCCGCTGCGTCGATGACGGCGCTTGCGTCGATTTCGCCTGATGTGACGCAGCAAATCTTGTCGCCGCGAATCCCGACATTCTTTTGGGAAATTCGATTCCCGATTACGTCTGCGACTTTGCCGTTGACGATTGCAAGGTCGCAGCGCCCCTCCTCTTTTGCCGGGGCCGCCGGACCCGTTGCATTCCCACGCATTTACTTCACCAAGCCCTCTTCGGTTTTCAGCAGGCGGTAGACAGTGGAGCGGCTGACCCTCAGCGCCTCCGCAGTGCGTTTGATGTTGCCGTTGAAGCGCCGGCATACATTTTTGGCATAGCGGACGCTGACGGTGTTTAGGTCTGCCACCTTTTCCTCCTCGTATATATTCTCATATTGAAAACTGCTTGCGTTTTGCAAAATGCGTTGGGGCAGCATATCTGCCGTGATCCGCTTGCCCTCCGCAAAGAGCATGATCCGTTCAAGGATGTTGTTCAATTGGCGAATATTGCCGGGCCACGAATAGCCGCAAAATATTTTCATGGCGGCGTTGTCTATGGAGCGGATGGAAGACTTGAGGCTATTGCTTTGGATGAAATGGTTTACAAGGATGGGGATGTCCTCCTTGCGCTCGCGAAGCGAGGGGAGCTTGATGTGGACAACGTTGAGGCGGTAGTAAAGATCTTCGCGAAAATTCCCCTTTCCCACTTCCTCCAGCAAATCCACATTGGTCGCCGCAATGATCTGCACATCCACACGGATGGATTTGTGGCCGCCAATGCGCACAATGCGGCTGTCCTGCAGGACGCGCAATAGTTTGGCCTGCATATCGAGCGGCAGGTTTACGATCTCGTCGAGAAAAAGAGTGCCATAATGCGCCTGTTCGAATTTTCCGATATGCCCGCCCTTTTGCGCGCCGGTGAACGCCCCCTCTTCGAAGCCGAAAAGTTCGCTCTCAAACAGCTCGTGCGGGATCGCGCCGCAGTCTATGGCGATGAAAGGCTCGTCCTGCCGGCTGCCCCCGTTGTGGATGGCCTGCGCGAAAAGCTCTTTGCCGGTCCCGCTCTCCCCCTCAAGGATGACGCGCGCGCCATAGTCGGCGGCTTTTTTGGCGCGATCGATGCATTCCAGGAAGGCCTTTGATTTTCCGATGAGGGATTCAAAAGTAAAGAATTGGTCGTTGCCTGCCGCCTCTGCCATCTCCCGGATTTCATTAATGGCTGTAAAGATGAAGATTTCGTTCGTGCTTCCGTCTACGCCCGTGCCCGGGTGATGGCTCAGCAGGCATTTGTAGGATTTTCCGTCACCGTTCAATTTGACCTGCATGTTTGTGTGCGAGCTGCCGGAGCCCACCAGCGTATTGATGTCCGGTTTCATGCTGATGATGCCGACCGCCTGCCCAACCAATGAGGATTTTTCCAAACCGATGAATTTCAGGAATTGCAGATTGGTATAGGAGATGTTGAGGTTTTTGTCTACATAAATGATCCCGTCCGTGATGGAATCGAGAATATCCTGTTTCTCCTCGTTTTGCCTTTGGATGGCGTCGTTGCTGCGGAAAAGGCCGATGCCGTTTTCGATTGCCGTTGCCGCCGTTGCCGCGATTGAGAGCATATAGCCGCTCATATGCTCAAGGGTGGCAAGGATGCCGATGGCGCCCCGCATTTCCCCATTGATGTCTTTGATAGGGGCCGCATAGCCGGCGTAGCGATGGAAATGGTGAAAATAATGCTGTGCGCCAATCACGCTGGTCGGCTCCCCGTGCCGGACGGCCAGATCCATGCAGTTGGTCCCTGCGTACTCTTCGCTCAAATCGGTTTGCGGCGCCCCGAAGCAGGGCGCCTCTGTATCCTCGCAAACCATTTTGAGCACAATGCCGTCGCGGTCCGTGATATATACGCCGATGTGCTTTTCCTTGAGCGCGTTCATCACGCTGACAATAATGGCCTCGGAAATCTCCAGGTATTTTTCATTGATGGCAAGTTTTTTCGCAAAGTCGCCAGGCGGGCAAAATTTTGTTTTGATTTCGCGGGCCGCCGCGTCCGGATGCAAGGCAAGGCAGCGCTCCCATGACGCGAGAATGTCGTTTCGGATGATGGTTTCATTGACTTCGCCGTTCTTGAAAAAGTCTACCCAAGCATATTCATAGCCTATCAGCTCGGGATTTTCAATATTGTAAAAAGGATTGTAGGACATGGCCTCACCTCCGCATTGTATAAAAATGATACACTACTTTTGCACAAATTGCAATATAATTCAGATAATTCGTAAAATGTATAAATTTGCAACATTAAAATAGGTCACTGTCCATTTTTTAGACACTTTCTTTTCGGGACGCATCGGTGGATATTGGCGGGCAAACCCGTGTGTGTATTGAAACGCATTGAAATATCAATGTTTGTTTTGCGTTTGTTCTTAAAGGAACGTGATTGGCACGAACCTTGCTTTATATATTGTAATACAACGCGGATATGCGCTGCCGCAAACACAGAGTTGCAGGACATGAGGAGGAACGCAATGAATATCGGTAATTTTTACACGTTGCATGGCAAAATCGAAACGGAGGCGTTGAGTGTGGTTGTATCCCAATTTTGCCCCAAAAGCGCCGCCGCCTGGGATGAGATTGACGACAACATCGGCCAGATCTTGGCGCGCATGGACCAAGCGTCCGCAGGTTTTCCCGGCTTTGACCTTTTCGTTTCGCCGGAGTGCGCTTTTCAAGGCTACCACGCCGGCAAATGGTCACAGTTTCTGCTTGACCTTGACGGGCCCCGTGTGCAGCGGGTCAAGGACAAATGCAAAGAGCTGAATGTTTGGGGCATTTTCAATCCATGGATCAAGCCGAAAGACGGGCGCTTTTGCGACAATACAGGCATCATCGTCAATCCCGAGGGCGAGATCGTCCACAAGTATGTCAAGATGAACCCGTGGACGCCGGGCGAGCCGACGCAGGCAGGTTCGGCCTGCCCTGTTTTGATGGACGGCCCAAAGGGTGCAAAAATCGGCCTCATCATCTGCGCGGACGGCGATTATCCTGAAATTTGGCGGGAAGCGGCGGTAAACGGGGCCAACATCATCGTGCGCATTTCCCACTACATGGCACCGTTTGACCGCGCCATGAGCATCACAAACAAAGCCGGCGCGTATTGCAACCAAGTCTACGTCGTGAGCTGCAACACAGCCGGCATTGACGAATATTACAATTATTTCGGCGAGAGCGCGATTTACAACCCCGACGGCACGGAGATCGTCCAGGCGCCGACAGGCATCCCTTATGTGATCAAGGCGGATCTGTATCCGGGCATCATCGACGCCATGCGCAAACAGGCTGTTCACGCCAATCCGATGTACACCTATAAAAACCGCGGCGCAAGCAATCCGGACGACAATGGTTTCGGCATTTCGGAAATGCCGTACAACGCCTACAAGTATTAAAAAACAGGAGGGAATGAGAATGTATTTTTATAAAATTGAGGGGAACCCTTATCTTGCGGACATCCATCATTTTCACAAGGCGATGGCGCCCATTGGCTATCCGGCCACAAAGGCGGAAATCATCGCGAAAATCGGCGACAAGAAAATCAAAGTCGGCCATGACGAATACAAGACGGTAGAGGAAATGGTTGCGCCGCTTGCCTTGGAAGAATATAGTTGCGGCTGCGCGTTTTACTGCGCGTTGATCGCAAATATCTACAAAGACTGACAATGCGGGATGTCCATTCGCAAGAAGAGAGGGAAGTGTGAATGATATGTGTTTTAAGAATGATTCATGGCGGAATTTGTGCGGTCGCATACCGGCCGCAGGTTGGTAAAAAATGCCGGAAATATATAGGCTGACAGGGCTACGAAAGAGTTTTGCAAACAAAAATGAGCGCATACAAATTCTCAATGGCATCGATCTCAGCATTGAGGAAAAAGAATTTGTCTGCATTATGGGGAACAGCGGCTGCGGCAAATCAACGCTGATCAAAATCATGGAAGGCATTCTGCCCGGCGATGAAGGGTCTATTCTGTTTGACGGCGCTACGCCCGGCAGCCAGGTTTCAAAAGAGATGCAGCGAAAATTCGGGATTGTCTTCCAAAGCGACAATCTGCTCGAATGGCTGAGCGTATACAAAAATGTTGAATTGCCGCTGCGCGTATTCGGCAAAAAAAACAAAAATGAAAATCGGAAGAAAGTCATGGACGCACTCACGCTTGTGGGCCTGCAGGATTATTCCGATTGCCTTCCGCGCGAACTTTCCGGCGGGATGCGCCAACGGACCTCTATCGCGCGGGCGCTTGTGAGCGACCCGGCGATGCTGATGCTCGACCAGCCATTCGGCGCGCTTGACGCAATCACAAGGAAGGCCCTCAATGCCGAGCTGCTGCGCATCTGGCATACAACGCAAAAAACCTGCGTGATGATCACAAACAACGAAAACGAAGCGTTGCTGCTGGGCGGCCGTGTGCTTGTGATGTCCAACCCGCCGGCAAAGATCATCCATGAAATCAATGTGCCGCTCACCTACGAGGAGCGCATTTCCGGTATCGCGCTGAACCCGGCCTATTTAAAACTTCGCGCTGAACTTGCGTCTATTGTCAGATCGCTTGGAAACACGCTTCAAAGCTGAGGAACGGGGAAATATGACCACAAAGCCAAAATCGAAACTGTTTAACATATGCGCGCCGATTGCGCTCATCATCCTATTGGTCATTGTTTGGCAGATTGCCTGTACGGCGTTTGACATCTCCTTTCATGTATTGCCGAAGCCGGCCGAGGTTGGCAGGGCGCTGCTGGAAAACTTCCCGCGGACCATTTTTCCGGATATGATGGCGTCTGTCAAGGTCATGCTGGCCGGATATTGCATCGCGATCCCGCTCGGTTTTGCGATTGCCGCTTTTTCCTCGCAATTCAATCTTGCCGTGAAAAGCATCATGCCGGTGCTCATCATTTTGATGCTTACGCCGATGGCAACGCTCGTACCGATCTTCAAACTGTTTTTGGGCGTTGACCCGACGCTGAAAATCATCATCGTCGTTTTGCAGTGCACACCGGTCATCGCGGTCAACAGCCTGTCCGGCTTCATTTACGTGCCCCAGGCCAAGAAGGATTTGATGCGCGCGCTCGGCTGCCGCAAATGGGAATCGTTTTTCCGCGTCACCGTCCCGGGCGCGATGCCCCAGATCTTCACAGGGCTCAAGCTCGGCTGCATCCTGTGCACGATTGCGGCCATGAGCGCGGACATCTCTGTTGGGCAGGGTGGCCTGGGATACCGGATCCAGGTTGCGTCATCGCTGTCCGCGACGGATCTCGCCTATGCCGCGATTGTGATCGCCGCGATTCTCGGCGTCGTGCTGTATATGGCCGTATCGCTGGTCGAGACGCGGGTCATCACTTGGAAATAACGCCGTTCGCAAAAAGGAGAAGCGTTTTGGAAAAGCCATTTGTCACAATAGAAAACGTCAGCAAAATATTCCAGACGCGCAATCGCTCTTCGATCGCCGCGCTCAAAGACATAAATATGCAGTTTGGCAAGGGTGGGTTTGTTTCGATTGTCGGCCCAAGCGGATGCGGAAAATCGACGATCATCCGCATGATTGACGACATCATCAAGCCGACTGCCGGGGCAATCACCGTTGACGGCTTTACGTATGACAACAATGTGCCGATCAGCAAGGAGAGGGTTCAAAAGATGGGCTTCATCTTCCAGGCCCCCAACCTCTACCCGTGGTTCACCGTCAAACAGAACGTGATGCTGCCGCTGAAAATCTATGGGAAGCATTCACAGGAGTATGACGAGGTTGCGGACAGGCTGCTCGACTCTGTAAATATGCTGGGCTACGCGGATGCCTATCCTGCGGAGATTTCCGGCGGGATGAGCCAGCGGATCGGCGTGATCAGGGGGATGGTCCATGAACCGGAAATCCTCATGATGGACGAGCCTTACGGCGCGCTTGACGAGAGTACGCGCGAACAGCTCAATATGGAGCTGCTCAAGATATGGAAAGATACCGGCATGACGATCATCTTCATCACGCACAACGTGGAAGAAGCGGTGCTTTTGAGCGAGCGCGTGTATGTGATGGAATCCCATCCGGGGCGGATTGTTGCGGAGATCAACATCGAATTTGACCAACCCCGTACATTAGGCCTCCTCACGGAAGAAAAGTTTGGCAGGTATTGCATGGAGATTGAAAATCTCATCGGCAAGATCGACCTCTCGAAGGTCAAGTAGGAGAAAGCCTTTCATGGAAAAAAATTATGCACTGAAAAACGCACCGCTTGTAAAGATACTGGGATCCGGCATCCCCCCGATTGTTCTCATCGTCGCGCTTTTGGCGTTTTGGCAGATATCCTGCGTGGTGCGCGACATTCCGACATGGATGCTTGCAAGGCCGACTGCTGTGGGAGGCGCCCTCGCCTCGGGGTTTGGGGCTTTGCTGCCTGACATCCTGTCTACTTATGCAAATATTATCATTGGGTTTGCCTTGGCGGTCGCCATCGGCCTTGCCGTCGCCATCCTGATTTCTTCCTTCTCGCTCCTCAGCTCGGCGTTGACGCCCCTCATCATCGCCCTGTGCTGTATCCCTATGGTCACCCTTGTGCCGATGATGATGCTGGTGCTGGGGACCGGCCCCAACGTGAAAATCATCGCGATCATCATACAGGCTTTCCCTCTCGTCAACCTCAATTCGGTGGTGGCTTTTTTGAATGTCAGCCCCGAGCGGCTGGAGCTCATGCAGTCGCTGAAGGCAAATCGGGTGCAGTCGTTCCTGTACTGCGTTTTCCCGGATGGAATCCACGGCGTATTCACCGGCATCCGGCTTGCGAGCATCATGGCGATGGTGACAGGCGTTTCTTCGGAAATCATCGGCGGCAATGCCGGGCTTGGAAGCCGGATCATTTACTTTATTAATTTTTCAAAGACGGCGGACGCTTTCTCATGCATTATATACATCGCGGTTCTTGGCATCATTATCTATGGCGTGATTTCGATCATTGAAAGCCGCGTCAAATGGTAAGGATTCAAAAATATCAGTTATCGTTATCGGAAATCGTTATTGGTTCAGGATGGAGGTTGAAATGAAAAAGAAGTTAATGTTGATGGTATTGGCAATGGTCATGGTGCTTGCTTTTGCGGGTTGCGGCGGGGGCGGCACGGAAGCCGGCGGCGGCGCGGCCGGCGGCAGCTTGGCCGGCGCAGACAGCACAAGCCCGGACAGCGCTGCGGGCAGCCTGAAAAAAGTGAGCTTCGTAGCCCCGGTTGCCTTGGATTCGTTTGATTTGATGGCGCTTTACGCGGCGGATTATCTCGGCTATTTCGAAGAAGAGGGCATTGATGTGGAATTCATTGAACAGCTCGGCACGGATGACGTCAAGATGGTCGCCGCCGGCACCGCGCAGTTCAGCTACCCGTCCCCCGGCGTATTCATGTCATCTATTGACGCCGGCGTTGACAATGTGACTGCGGTGGCAAACTACTGCGCGATTCAGATCTTCGGCATTGCGACAAACAAGGACAGCGGCATCCAATCGTTTGAGGATTTGAAAGGGAAGCAGATTGCGCTTGGAAGCGAAGCGTGGACGCCGCTCTTTACGCCCATCCTCTTCAAGGCCGGCGTTCAGCCGGAAGATGTGGAAATGGTCAGTTTTGGCGCCGGCCGTTATGAAGCTTGCGCTTCCGGGCAAACGCCGGCCCTGGGCACTTGGCTCAATGAATACTACCAGTTGCTTGGCCAGGGCTATGACTTTGAGTACCTGGACGGCGAGCAGGTGGCGCCGCAGCTTTCAAATGCGCTTTGCACAAGCAACGACATCATAGAAAGCGATCCGGAGCTTGTCAGGTCTTTCATTCGCGCTTTTGTGAAGGGGCAGTATTTTTTGCATCTCAACCCCGAAGCCTGCGCGGACATCACGCTCTACACAAGGCCCGATCTCAAAATTGACTGGGCGGGGGCCGTTGGCGCGGCGAAAGGCACTGACATGATGGAGCTGGGCACGACGGAAGCTGAGCAGCAAGCGAGAATCGAGGCGGGTATCGGCCTCTTTGATATGGCATATGCGCAGAACGCGGCGGACAACCTTTTGGCGGCCGGCGCGATCAGCGGGGAGATTGACGCTTCGAAGTATTACACGAACGACTTTGTAGATACCGGCTGGGACAAGGCGGCTGTTGAAGCCGACGCGGCCGGCTACGAATTTGTGTCAGACGTCTACAGCGAAGCGCATTCATAAAGGAAGGCGTTTCCCAAAGCAGGGGGGGCTTCGAAAACGGCAGGGGGATCCATCGGCAGCGGAGCCTGCAGCCTTGGGGCAGGCTCCGCGCAGCCGCGTATCGAGCTCGGCAAGGAGAAAGTATGGGAAAAAAAGTAATCACGGTGGCGAGGCAGTTTGGCAGCATGGGACGGCCGATCGCCATAGAACTTGCAGAGAAGCTTGGATTTGAATATTACGACAGGGATATTATAGAAAAAGCCGCGATGGATATGGGAGTGCCTGTGTATGAATTGCAGGAGATCGACGACCACAAAGCGCCCGGATACAAAAAAATGATGTTTCCGCTCGGGATTGGCGGCGGGGCAAAACAGGATCGGCTTTTTGGCATCGAAAGAGAAATCATTCTCAAGCTCGCGAAAGAACAGGATTGCGTGATTGTTGGGCGCTGTGCGGATTTCATCCTGACGGAGGCCGGGCACGCAGGCCTGTTTAATATTTTTATTTACGCAACCTATCAACAACGGTTTCAGTTCAGCCTGAACAATCTTGGCCTCACCAATGAGGCGATCGAAAAGACCATTCGCCGCGTTGACGAAGGGCGCGCAAACTATTACACGCATTATACCGGCGAGCGCTTTGATTCGCCGAAATATCGCGACCTGATGATCAACAGCGCATCCATGGATTTGGGCAAAGTATCCGGCGCCATTGCGCACTGCGCGAAAATGCGCTTCGGATTGTGACGCCTTCATTGCCGCGCGCAAGTTGCCGCTGTGCGCCGGTTGATGTTTGGAAACAGGCAGCGGACCGTCATGCCGCCTTGGGGTTCATCGATTCGATGCTGTCCGGCTACGGGCAGATTTGTTTCAATGACAACACCCTTTCGGGCTTGCTGTTTCTTGGCGCTTGTATGGTCGCGTCCCCGCAGCAGGGGGTGTCGGGCTTGGTCGCCGTGTTGGTTTCGACAGCGGCCTCTTATGGGCTGGGCGTCCCGCGGGCGCAGCTTCGGCTCGGTTTGTATTCCTACAATGCGGCGCTTGCCGGAATGGGGCTGGCGTTGTTTGCGTTTGACGGCCGCGGAATCACGGTGGGCGGTATTTTTTACGCGGCGCTGCTCGGATTGCTGTGCGTGCCGCTGACGGCGGCCTCTTTTCGCATTTTGTCCATCTGGAAAATCCCCCCGCTGGCGCTCCCCTATTGTTTGTCTTTGGCCATCCTTGTGCCGGCAGCGCCGCGCTTCGCCGCGCTCGGTGCGGCAGTGTCCGCAGGCTCGCCCGGCGCCGCCGCGCCGGCGTCCGGCGGCGCATCCGCAGCGCTCCTTGAATATGCAAACGCTGCCGCAAACGGATTTGCGGAAATTGTTTGGCAGCACAACGCGGTTTCGGGCCTCATGGTGCTGGCGGGGATTTTCATAGCCTCGCGCATTGACGGCTTGTCTGCTGTCTGCGGAGTGTGCGCGGCGACGCTTTTCGGCCGGCTGCTTGGCTTGCCGCAGGGAGATTTCGGCGCGGGCGTCTTGGGGTACAATGCCGCGCTTCTCATGATCGTCCTCTTCGGAAGAGGGTATGCGGCCAGCCGGCCCTGCTTTTTCTTTGCGCTTTGCATGGCGCTCCTCACGGCGCCGATGCTTTCTTTCCTTTCCGTTGCCTTTATGCCCTTTGGAATTCCGGTTGGCGCCTTCCCCTACACGATCTGCGCTTTCATGGCGCTCGCCGCCAAAGATGGGTTGAAAAAATTGCACTGGATCAACCCTGCCGAATGGGGCGTCCCGGAGACCATCCGAACGAACACGGTTTGATCGGGGGTTCGATCAGTTCGATCGGGAGTAACTGCTCAGACACCGTGCTATTGCAAGCCAATTGCCCGTCATTGCGAGGGAGCGCAGCGACCGCGGCAATCCATTATCCACTGGATTGCTTCGCTTCGCTCGCAATGACGAGGCAA
>JAITMX010000101.1 GCA_031290775.1 Eubacteriales Family XIII. Incertae Sedis bacterium | reverse complement strand
ATGGTGCTTCTCAAATCTCGCAGAGATTTGCAAGAAGACCTTATGCAACACTTTCCAAAATCTTTGATTTTGTGAAAGTGACTGAGGGAGCGTAGCGACCGCGGCAATCCATTATCCGCTGGATTGCTTCGCCTCGCTCGCAATGAAGAGGCAAGTCTGAACAGTAACTAAACATGAAAAGACCTGAAATATTATGGTAAAAAATGGTTGCGAGCCTCGTTTGTGTGTGATATGCTTGTTGCAGCGTCAAACGACGTAGCCATTTCAACATGATGCAAGCGAGGCGGGCATGAAAAATTATTTTATCAAAGATTTGGTTATTGGTGAGGAGATCACGGATTTTTTCATCACGAAGCGCGCGGACGTCAAGACCGGCGCCAACGGGAAACAGTATTTTGACATCTTGCTCGGCGACAAAAGCGGCGAGATCGCGGGCAAGAAATGGGATGTCGATGGGCCGGAGGAAGAGGCGCTCGCCCGCTACAAAACGGGCGATGTTGTGAAGGTCCGGGCGCTCGTGAACGAATGGAACGGCGCACCGCAGTTTCGGATATCGAGAATCAGGCCGCTTGCGGACAGCGACGTGATCGACAAATCCGATTACATCAAAGCCGCGCCCGAGACGTCCGAGAGCATGTATGCCTATTTGCTTGACACGGCGGGGACGATCACGGACAGCGACTTCAAAGAGGTGGCAGTGACCCTGCTTGAACGCAACAAGGAAAGGCTGCTCTATTACCCGGCCGCAAAAGCAAACCACCACGCGATATTTGGCGGGCTGCTTTACCATGTCAAGCGCATGCTGATGCTGGCGGAGCGGATGTGCGAGGTCTACGCGTCGCTTTCGCGCGATTTGCTCGTGACGGGCGTCATCATCCACGACATCGAAAAGCTCAACGAGATGGCCGCGGACGGCAGCGGCGTCGTGAGCGAGTATACATTTGAAGGGCAGATGCTCGGCCATTTGGTCATGGGCGTGCGCACGATCGACAGGCTTGCGGACGAGATCGGGCTTTCCGAAGAAAAGGCGGTGATGCTTGAGCATATGATGATCTCGCACCACTACGAACCCGAGTTTGGCAGCCCGAGAAAGCCGCTGTTCCCCGAGGCCGAGGCGCTGCATTATCTCGACATGATCGACGCCAAGATGTACGACTTTGAGGACAATCTCGCGCCCGTGATCCCGGGCAAGTTTTCCGATTGGGTGCGGACGCTCGACGGCCGGCGGCTGTACAAAGCGACGGCAGACGCAGGACTGTCATTGCGGCCTCCGAGCCGCAATCCCTGACCCGGTAGTTTGCAGAGATTGCGGGTCACCTCTGCTGTCCGTTTTTCCATTACACGCTAAAGCGTGTGGAAAAAAGGCGAGCCCGCAATGACAATAATAAGATGAAGTGAGATGAGCGAACTTTTTTGCAGCGTAGAGCGGATCGTGTTTCGCAATGAGGACAACGGGTTTGCCGTCGTGGACGTCAAGGCGGGCAAACAAAAAACACGGGCTGTCGGCCTGATGCCCGACGTGCGCGCGGGGATGTCGCTCGTGCTGCGCGGGGCGTTTGAGGTGAACGGCCGCTTTGGGGAGCAGTTTTCCGTAAAGGACTACGAAGCCGCAGAGCCGACGGACGAGCAAAGCATGGAAGACTTTCTCGGTTCCGGCGTCATTGCGGGAATCGGGCCGAAAACGGCGGCTGCCATCGTCTTGAAGTTTGGCGCCGAAACATTTGAAGTCATCGAAAACGAACCCGAAAAACTTGCGCAAATCGCCGGCATCGGCAAAAAGAAACTTGCGGGCATCATCGCGTCCTATCGGGAGCACAAGGAAATCACGGATACCGTGCTCCATTTTGTCCGGCTCGGCGTCGGCCGCGCGGCCGCGATGCGGCTGTACAAAAACTATGGCGCGGAGGCGCCCGCCGTCGTAAACGAGGACCCCTACCGCCTCGTGCGGGAGGTGGAGGGCATCGACTTCAAAACGGCGGACCTCATCGCGCAGCGGCTCGGCCTCGCGCAAAACGACGAAAAACGCATCGGCGCCGGCGTGCTGTATATCCTCTCGCGGGCGGTTTTGGACGGCAACACCTGTCTGCCGCGTGAGGAGGCGCTTGAAAAAGCAAGGGCGCTGCTTGACGTGATGGGGGAGGAGATTGAGGACGCGGCGTTTTATCTCGAGCTCGGCGGCGGGTTGCAGCGCGAAAAACTGCGGGGCGGCGGGGAGGCATGGTTTTTGTCGCCAATGTACCTTGCGGAAAAATCCGTCGCGAACGGCCTTGCGAGGCTGCGCCGCGCCGCGCTCAAACCCGTCCGCGCCGACGCGGGGCGGCTCGTTTCCGCGATGGAGGCCAAGAAAAACATCAAGCTGTCAGAGGAGCAAAAGTCCGCAATCAAAAACTCGCTGTCAAGCGGCGTCTTTGTCATCACGGGCGGCCCCGGCACAGGCAAGACCACAATCATCAAAGCTGTCGCGGACATCCTTTCATCCTGTGAGTTTGAGCTCGCGATCGCCGCGCCCACGGGGCGCGCGGCAAAGCGCATCACGGAAACGACGGCATACGAGGCAAAAACCATCCATCGCCTGCTCGAGTACAGCGCCGACCCCGACGGGGAGCGCATGTATTTCGGGCGCGACAGCATGAACCCCCTCGAGATTGACGCCCTGGTCGTGGACGAGGCGTCGATGATCGATGTCTTGCTCATGGCGGCGCTCGTGGACGCGCTGCCGTCAGGCGTGCGCCTCATCATCGTCGGCGATGCCGACCAGCTGCCGCCTGTCGGCCCGGGCAACGTCCTGCGGGATATCCTCGCCTCGGAGAGCGTCGATTTTGCGCGCCTCACTGAAATTTACCGCCAAGCCGGCGAGAGCCTCATCGTGACAAACGCGCACCGCATCGACCGCGGCGAGATGCCGGTGACAAACGCTGCGGACGGAAATTTCTTCCTATATAAAAAGAACGATGAAGATTCCGCTTGCAAGACGATCATCGAGCTTTGCGCAGAGAGGCTGCCGGCTTATCTTGGCATCGAGGGCAGTGCTGTGCTCATGGATATTCAGGTCGTGACGCCCGTGAAAAACCGCCGGCTCGGCACCATCAGCCTGAACGAAGAGCTTCAGGCCGCGCTCAACCCGCCCGCTTCCGAAAAAAAAGAAAGGCCGCATGGCCGCCGAGTTTTCCGCGAGGGCGACAAGGTGATGCAGATCAAAAATGACTACAGCCTTTCCTGGGTGGATACGCGGACGCTCGAAAAGGGCGAGGGCGTATTCAACGGCGACATCGGGTTCATACAAACGATCGACGAAGACGACGGCATCGTCTCCGTGCTCTATGACGGCTCGCGGCTCGCCCGCTACGATGCCGACGGTCTTGAAAATATCGAGCTTGCCTACGCGATCACGGTCCACAAAAGCCAAGGCAGCGAATACCCCTGCGTCGTCATGCCGATGATGTTTGTGCCGCCCATGCTCGCGACGCGCAATCTGCTGTACACGGCCGTCACGCGCGGCAAGGAGCTTGTCGTCCTCGTCGGCAGCGAGGAGCGCCTGCGCGTCATGGTCGAAAACACAGGCACGGAAAACCGCTGCTCCGCGCTTGCCGCCTTTTTGAACGCGCCGGACGCCGAGGCCGACCCCTTCGGCTTGTAAGGAAGCGGTGAGAAATAAATTGGACATTTGGTTTGTCTTTTTTCCGCCTGACTGCGTTGCAAAGCCTCGCCGTACTACCAGTACGGCTACGTTTTGCGCCTTGTCAGCCGAAAA
>JAITMX010000083.1 GCA_031290775.1 Eubacteriales Family XIII. Incertae Sedis bacterium | reverse complement strand
CGCGTTCGCAACCTATCCCGATTTGCGCAAGCAAATCGATGGAAGGTTGCATTCGAGGAGTGCAGCGGCTTTGCCGCGTGGCACTCTACCGTGGTCGTCTACCGTGGCACTCTACGACTCAGCTCCGTCGTACCTCGCACACCTCCGCTGTCCGTTTTCACATTGCCGCTGAAGCGGCGTGAAAAAGGCAACGAGGATTGCGCGGCTTTAGCCGCAATGCAATCTACCGTGTCCGTTTTTCCATTACACGCTAAAGCGTGTGGAAAAAAGGCAACGCTCGGCTGCGCCTCGCTCCTGCGCTCACTGCGTTCGCTCCGCTGTCCGTTTTTCCATTACACGCTAAAGCGTGTGGAAAAAAGGCAACGCTCGGCTGCGCCTCCTATGCCTCGAACTTGCCGCCACCGATGAATTCGCGCAGCACGGAATCGTCCGGGATCGGGCTTTCATCCTCGATTGGCATGAAAAAGCTGAGGAAATACAGCAGCCATTTTGCGTACCCGTACTCCGCCTCGCCGGGGCGGATCTCCTCAAGCAGCGGCATCGCGTATTTTTTCAAAACAGGCAACTCGTAGACAAGCGTCGAATTGAAAATCTCGTCAGCCTCATTGTTGTACGGAAAAACATTCACACTCTCGCCCGCGCGGACTTTGGGCCACCCGCGAATCGTGTCGGCGACCGAATGGCCGCGTGTGCGATTGTCGCGAAGCATGCGGCGGATGAGCCGTACGTCCGTTGAGGGCACACGGTTGTGGTCGTCAATGTTGAGCTGCGTGAGCGGGCTGATGTATATTTTGAATTTTTGATCGTCTCCAATGCCAACGGACATTTTCTTGTTGAGCGCGTGTATGCCCTCAACCACAACGATCTGGCCCTCTTGGAGCCGCCTCTGGCGCGTCCCGAAAATCTTTTTCCCCTCCATAAAATCAAATGTCGGGATGTCCGCTGTGCCGCCGCCGAGCAACTCGTTGATGTTGTCTGCAAAAAGATCGACATCCATTGCGCCAAGGCCGTCGAAATTGAAATTGCCTTTCCGGTCGCGCGGCGCAAACTCACGGTCGACAAAGTAGTCGTCGGTACCGAGGTAAAACGGAGGCGGGCCTCCGTGCATCCCTATCGCTTCGATGAGCCGCTTCGAAAACGTTGTCTTGCCCGATGAGGACGGGCCGGCAATGAGGACGATGCGTTTTCCCGAATCCCTGATTTTTTGCGCTATGCTTTCGATGCGCGCCGCGTGGCGGCCTTCGGCCAAACGGATGATGTCCTTTGCGCTGCCGGAGGCAACCTGCCTGTTGAGGTCGCTGATGTACGCGAGGCCAAGCGCATCGAGCTGCTGCTGTTCCTCTTCATACGCCCCAAACACTTTTGCGTCGCGGCGGTAAAGGGCGAGCCTGCCCGGATCCGACGGATGCGGAAAGCGCAGCAGGACGCCGCCGTGTGCCAGCTCCAGCGCAAAGGGGCAGACATAGCCTGTCCCCGGCGGCATGATGCCGTAAAAGTAGTTGACATAGCCATCAAGCCGGCAGACCGTAATGAATTTCAGCTCAGGCGCGTTTTTCAGGAGCTCGAGTTTTTCTTCGGCCCCCGTCTCGTTCAGATAGTCGAACAGCTCTTTTTTGCCGATGGTTGTTGCCTTGATGGGCAGGTTGGCGTCTACGAGCCCCCACATATGCTTTTCGAGCAGCCGCAAGTCTTCCTCGTTCACTTTGCGGCCCTCCGGAAAGCCTTCCGCAAATTCGATCGTCGTGAAAAGGCCCCGGTTGACAGAGTTGCGGATATAGGCGCGCGCGCCGTCCCCAAAGAGGTCATGTACGGCTTTCAGATAAAGCAATGACAGCCCGCGCTGAAAGCTGCGGTTTGCCGTGTTGTCGCGGATATCGCAAAATATGACTTCGCAGTCTTTCGTGAGCGCAAAGGTCAGCGGCACATCGTCGCCATTTACCCGCGCCGTCATCACGCGGTACGGCACATGCGAGCGATACTCGCCGAGCAATTCCTCGACGGTCGTACCCGCCTCTGTTTCGCGGCAGATCGGGTCGGCGCCCGGATCTTTCAGCAGTCTGATTTTGATTCTTATCATAGAGTGCAGTATATATTTTCTTGTCCGCGCTTGCAACTTGCGGTACAATAATCTTGTTCGCTTTTGTGTGAATGGATGGTCAGCAACCAAAGACTATGGAGGGAGATGCGAAATGAAAGATTTGAAAGGCACAAAGACTTACGACAACTTGATGGAAGCGTTCTCGGGCGAATCGCAGGCGAGAAACAAATACACGTTTTACGCGTCGCAGGCGCAAAAGGACGGGTTCCGGCAGATTTCAAATATCTTCACGGAGACCGCCGGCAACGAGAAAGAGCACGCGGAGCTGTGGTTCAAATACTTCCACGGCATCGGCACGACTTCCGAAAACCTTGCGGACGCGGCGGCGGGCGAGCGCTATGAATGGACGGATATGTACAAGCGCATGGCGGAAGACGCAAAGGCCGAGGGCTTTGACGAGATCGCGCTGCAATTTGAAAATGTCGGCAAGGTCGAAAAAACCCACGAGGAGCGCTATCTGAAACTCAAGGGCAATGTCGATACGGGCCTCGTCTTTGAGCGCACCGAGCCGGTCGTTTGGAAGTGCAGCAACTGCGGCTTCAAATACACAGGCAAAAAGGCCGTCGAGGAATGCCCCGCGTGCAAGCACCCGCAAGCCTACTTTGAGCTCGACTCAGCGCCGTATTAATCCGCATTTTTAACGCGGATTAGGCATAACCATATTATTGATCGAAAAGGAGGCCTGCGGCGATTTTGCCTGCGGCCTCTTTGCCTTTCAGGGCTTCTATGAGCGCGAGCGCAAACGGCATGGCTGTCGCGGGGCCGCGCGACGTGATGACGCCTCCGTCCACGCAGACGGTATCCTCCGTGATTTCCGCGCCCTCCAGCTCGTTTTCAAAGCCCGGATAGCAGGTGGCTTTTTTGCCTTTCAGCACGCCCGCGTGGCCGAGCACAAGCGGCGCCGCGCAGATCGCCGCGATGGGCTTGCCCTGATTGCGGAAGGACAAAATCTTTTCCACGAGCCCCGCGTGCCCGCCGAGATTTGCCGCGCCGGGCATGCCGCCGGGCAAGACGATGAGCTCGCAACTGCCATAGACGGCATCCTCAAAAAGGATGTCGCAGACAATCTGCACACCATGCGCCCCCGTCACAAGCAGCCTGCCCATGATCGAGACCGCCTCGGTTTCGATTCCGGCGCGGCGCAGCAAATCCACCACCGTCAGCGCCTCAATCTCCTCAAACCCATCCGCAAAATGCACATAAACCATGTTCGCTTCTCCTTATATTACATTACTTTTTATATTACATTACCTTACATCACATTGCATTATATGCCATGCCGTATCCTACCGGAACATCGTTTCTTTCTCCTGTGTGAACCGCCGCGAAAGCGAATACAGGACAATATACGCGATGAACGAAATGAGGCAGACCGCGCCGGCCGCAAGCGCCGGATAGAGACCGCCGAGCAGCTGCGGCAGCACATCGCCGTCCATGTGCGCCAGCCCCGGCTGCCACTCCAGTACCGTGCCGCGAAACGGCACGGACAGCGCCAGCGCAAACGCAAAGCAGGCCGCGCAGATATATACGACGGCCGACGCTCCCATCGCGTGTTTCAAAAAGCGCCGGCGCTCCGCAATCCGGCAAACGGCAAAAAGCAAAACAGACAAGGCAAAAGCGCCGGCCGAAGGGTACAGCGCCTTGTCGAGCAAGTCGCGTGTCTTGTCCAAATTGACTTCGTCCATAAAAGTAAATACCGGCACATCTTTGTGCGCGATCTCGGTCGCCAGTGTCAGCGTATCGATTTTGTGCGTCAGAAAATCCGCGATTTCTTTGGAGACTGCAGAGGCCTGCGTGTCAAGGCCGAGCGCGGGCAGTGTGCCGCTGCGGTCGATCTCAAATGCCATGAGGTCCGGTATGCGAAACACCGCAGCCGCAGCGAGCGCCATGAGCGAGAGCGGCAGCAGGACGGCGATAAGCGACGCGCATGCGCACAACACAACATCCGCCACCGCTCCGGACGCCCCCCGATGCCGGGGCACTTCGAGAAAGCCCGTGATGTTTCGTTTGATCTGCCTGCTTGCTTTAAGAGATCTTCGTGACAATATCGTTTTTTTCGGGATGCTCCCGATACCATTTGACCGCGTACGGGCAAATCAGGACTGCTTTCCTGCCATCCTCTTTGAGCATTTTATAACAGTTTTCCATAAGCTCGGCCGCGATGCCTTGGCCGCGCAGCGAGTCGTTTACATATGTATGGTTGATCGCGACAATGCCCGTCTGACACAAAGGAAACGTGACCTCGGCGATGATTTCACCGTCCTTGCCCTCCGCATAAATCCAGTTGGGTTCTTTTTTGAACTGCATATCCTGCTCCTTTCGCCCGCTCCCCACAGACCCCCCAAACAAATCCAGTATAACATCTTTGAGAGCGCACAGGGGCAATTTTCCTGCACAAAAATTCCGCCAATTGGTTATACTTCTATAGATAGACGGCGGAGCGGTACGCTCCTGTTTTCGGTATTGCATGACGCAGGAAAGGGAACACCATGAGAATCAGCGCAAGAAACCAATTCAAGGGCACGATTACGAAAATCGAAAAGGGCGCGGTCAACGGCATCGTGACCATCGACATCGGCGGAGGCAATGTCGTGTCGGCGACGATCTCCAACGGCTCGATTGAAACGCTCGGGCTCGAAGTGGGCAAGGAAGCCTACGCCGTCATCAAGGCGACCTCCGTCATGGTGGCTATCGACTAAGCTATCGACTGAGCAGTTTGCGGACGACTGCGGCGGTCGCCTCTACGATGATACGGTGCTCGGCCTCGAGCACGCGCGCTTGCAGGGATTCGGGCGTGTCGCCGTCCGCGACGGGCACGCGCCCCTGCAAGATGATTTCGCCGGAATCGACGCTCTTGCCATCGACATAGTGGACGGTCGCGCCGGTTTCCGGCTCGCCGGCCTCGAGCACGGCCTGATGGACGCGCAGCCCGTAGTAGCCGACGCCGCCGTATTTCGGCAACAGCGCCGGATGGATGTTGATCATGCGGCCCGCGTAAGCGGCGCATACGCGCTTGTCCAAAATGCTCATATAGCCGGCCATCACGACGAGGTCGGTTTTTTTGCCGGCGAGCGCGGCCAAGATCGCGCCCGCTTTTTCGGTTTCATCCGGGTGGTCCGCTTTGCTGACAACGGCCGTGGGGATTCCGGCAAGCCGCGCGCGCTCAAGGGCGCGGACGCCGTCCCGGCTCGACAGCACGAGGGCGATGCGCGCGCCCGCAAGGCGCCCGTCCGCCGCGCCGTCGATCAGCGCCTGCAGATTGCTGCCGCCGCCCGAAACCATTACCGAGATATTGACTGTACGCTGTCCCACGCCTGTTTCGCCTCCTTTTTTTTGTGCCATTCGCCCCGGCGCCTGCCGTGGCATTGCGTCTATTCAGACGTGTGGCAAAACCCTTGTCAGCCGTAGCTTGCACTGCGGCTGACGCCGCGCAGGCCTGACAGACGCGGTACGACGGAGCTGAAGCTCCTGTACCGCTGTCATTCCCGCGAATGCGGGAATCCAGGGTACGACTAATCACTGGATTCCCGGGATAAACCCGGGAATGACATCATTTTGGCTAATCTCTGAACGGACACTGGGCATTTGTTTATTTCACTCTCTTTTTGCTATTGATTTTTCTCTTTTTTGTGGTATAGTCTATATATCACGACGCAGGGATGTACCGAACGGAGAGATACCTAAGGCGAACCTGCCTTTTTATTTCCTGATTTTTTGTTTGATGCTCTGGTCATCCAAAAACACGCGCATCGCATCCGGCATCCGTTTATACAGAGAAGATATTGCCTTTTTGCTTGGGGCAAGCAGCTTTTCAAAACGGTTTTCTTCAATCAAAAAATCAACCATCCGCCAATAATCACCGTCGCCGGAGACCAGCACAACCTTATCAAATGCCTCGCGTTTGTACAGCGCCTTCATGATCAAAAAGATAATATCCGTATCGACGTTGCCCTTTTTCGTTCCTGACATTAAGGAACTGTGTTCCCTGAAAATCAGCGTGAACCCCGCGTCCTGAATGTCGATATACAGATTTGTGTAGCTTATGTCATAGTATCCGAGGAAGTAATAAGCCTTGGCCACGTTGAATTTCTCACGAAGATACACGCGAAACCGCGCAAGGTCAACCGACCACGGCACGGCCGCCCGCGTCGTCCCGAGGTGTAGGTTTTGCCCGTCAATAAAAGCGTAGTTGTTCATCGTCCCTTGCCCTTTTCGTGTGCCATTCGCCCTGGTGCCTGCCGGGCATTTGTTTGTTTCAGCTTCCGTTGTGAAAATTCCTGTTGTTTTTTGCATTTTGTGTTATACTTTTGTTATCACGAACAGAAGAGGTTCCCTTTCAAGTGCCAGTGCTTGCGGGGGCTCTTTTTATTTTTGGCCAATCTTTTTCTCCCAATCGCTTGCGAATTTGATATACGGTTTGATAGTTGTTCATCTTCCCTTATGGCAGCGATCTACCAGACCGTCACGCCGGCGCCGAGCGAAACCTCCCCGATTACGGCGGCCGCTTCGCCCTCTGCCGCGAGCAATTCGATGACAGGCGTCGCCGCGCTTTTGTCAACAATGGCCATGAGGGCGATTCCCATATTAAATGTGGAAAACATCTCTTTCTCGTCGATGTCTCCGAGGCTCTGAATCAAGTCGAAAATCTTTGGGCGGACCCACGTCTCCTTGCGAATGCGGGCGCCGAGGCCGGCCGGCATGACGCGGGGGATGTTTTCATAAAAGCCGCCGCCCGTGATGTGGATCAGCGCCTTGGGCTGCGTGCGGCCGAGGATGGTACGCACCTGTTTTGTATAGATGCGCGTCGGCGTCAGCAGGATCTCGCCGAGCGAAAGGCCGCCGAGGCCGTCCGGTTTGTCCGAGGCCGTCAAGCCTGCCTTGTCAAACAGCACCTTGCGCACGAGCGAAAAGCCGTTGCTGTGAAGCCCATTGCTCTTGATGCCGATGATGACGTCGCCCTCTTTGACGTTTTTGCCATCGATAATCCGGTCGCGGTCGACGAGGCCGACGCAAAAACCCGCCAGGTCATATTCGTCAGCTTTGTAGAGCCCGGGCATCTCCGCCGTCTCGCCGCCGACAAGCGCGCATTCGCCGAGTACGCAGCCGTCCGCCACGCCGCCCACGATGGCCGCGATTTTGTCGGCGTCAACACGCCCGGTCGCGATGTAGTCGATAAAAAAGAGCGGCTTTGCGCCCTGGCAAATCACATCGTTGACACACATTGCCACGCAATCCTGGCCCACGGTGTCATGCTTGTCCATCATGAAAGCGATCATGAGCTTGGTGCCGACGCCGTCTGTGCCCGCAACGAGCACGGGCGCGCTGATGCCCGCGAGATCGGGCATATACAGGCTGCCAAAACCGCCAAGCCCCGTGAGCACGCCGCCGTCAAAGGTTTTTTTCACATGCTCCTTCATCAGCTTTACCGCGCGTTCGCCTTCCTTTGTATCGACGCCCGCGTCTTTGTATGTCAGTTTGCCGTCCATTAATAATTGTCCCCTTCCGCTCTGCCGCCGACGCGCGCAAACACCTCCTGATACGTCTCCTCCACATTGCCAAGGTCGCGCCGGAAGCGGTCCTTGTCCATCTTTTCATTTGTCACGACGTCCCACAGGCGGCAGGTGTCCGGCGATATCTCGTCCGCGAGAATCACCTCGCCGGTCTTGTTGTCCGTCCCAAATTCGATCTTGAAGTCGATGAGCTTCAGCCCTTTGCCAAGGAAGAACCCTTTCAAAATCTCGTTGATCTTGTGCGTGTATGTCTTGACCTGCGCGAGCTGCCCCTCGTCGATGAGCCCAAGCGCGAGCGCGTGGTCGTCGTTTATGAGCGGATCGCCGAGCTCGTCTTTTTTGTACGAAAACTCCAGCGTCGGGCGCAGCAGCGCCGTGCCCTCGGGGACGCCGTAGCGTTTTGAGAACGAGCCCGCGGCGACATTGCGGATGATGACTTCGAGCGGCAGGATTGTCACGGCCCTCACAATTGTGTCCCTGTCGTCAAGCTGCTTCACGAAATGCGTCGGCACGCCGTTTTCCCCGATAATTTTGAAGATGATGTTTGTCATCGTGTTGTTGACGATGCCCTTGCCCGCGATCTGCCCCCTCTTTTCGCCGTTGAAAGCGGTCGCGTCGTCCTTGTACGAAACGATGTAAAGGTAGGGGTCGTCCGTCGCGTAGACTTTCTTGGCTTTGCCTTCGTAAATTTGATTTTTTTTCTCAGTCATTTCTTTCCTCCTGAAACGCTTGGTCCGCTTGCATGATCTCTCTCGCCATCGCCTCTTTGTACGAGCGCATCCCTTCGCGAAGCCCCGGGTACTTGACGGACAATATCTGCACCGCGAGCAGCGCGGCGTTTTCCGCGCCGTCGATCGCGACGGTCGCGACGGGCACGCCTTTCGGCATTTGCACGGTCGAGAGCAGGGAATCGAGGCCGTCGAGCGTTGACGATTTGATTGGCAGCCCGATGACAGGCAGCGGCGTGTTTGCCGCGAGCACGCCGGCAAGATGGGCGGCCTTGCCCGCCGCCGCGATGAGGGCTTCAAAACCCTCGTCTTCCGCCTGCTTTGAAAAAGCCTCGGCGGCCGAGGGCGTCCGGTGCGCGGAAATGATACGCGTCGCGTACTCGATGTCAAAAGCCTCGAGCGTTTTTTCCGCGCGCTCCACGACCTTGTAGTCGCTCTTGCTTCCCATTACGATCCCAACTTTCATGCGCCCTCCTTGATGATTATTATAATAGTTGCAATGGCTGTCGTGATTATCGCAATCGCGCTACTTGAAATACGCGACGCCCGACGCAAAGATGCTGTCGTCGTAGACGCCGGGCACGTTGACATAGAGCCCGTGCGCATTGCGCTCCGAGTGACCCATGCGCCCGAAGATACGGCCGTCCGGCGACGTGATCCCCTCGATGGCGAGCACGGAGCCGTTGGGGTTGTACCGGATATCATAGGTCGGCGCGCCCGACAAGTCCACGTATTGCGTCGCGATCTGCCCGCCCGCGGCCAACTCGGCGAGCGTCTCATCGCCCGCGACGAAACGCCCCTCGCCGTGCGACACGGGCAGCGTGTGGATGTCGCCGGGCCTTGCGCCCGCGAGCCACGGCGACAGCACGGAGCTGACGCGTGCGCGTACGAGGCGCGACATATGGCGGCCGATCGTGTTGTAGGTAAGGGTCGGCGCGTTTTCGCCGGGCTCCGTGACCCTGCCGTAGGGCAGCAGCCCGAGCTTGACGAGCGCCTGAAAACCGTTGCAGATGCCGAGCATGAGGCCGTCCCTGTTTTCGAGAAAATCGAAAGTGGCTTCCTTCATATATGGGCTGCGAAATACAGCCGCGATGAACTTTGCCGAGCCCTCAGGCTCATCGCCGCCGGAAAAGCCGCCCGGGATCATGACGATTTGGCTCCGCCCGATTTCTTCCGCCATGCGTTTGATCGAGTCGCTCAGCTTACCATGGTTCATGGAGAGCAGGTTGAGCACGGTCACATCCGCGCCCGCGCGCTCAAAGGCGCGGCGACTGTCGGCCTCGCAGTTTGTGCCCGGGAAAACGGGGATGAAGACACGGGGCCGCGCGGGGCCGACTTTGAATGAGGAGCCGCCCCCTCCGTTTCGCTTGTCGTGGTCGAGCGGCGCGGGGATCTCGTCGCCGTCCGCCGGAATGCCCGCCCGCGTGGGAAAGACCGCCGAAAGCGGCATCTCCCAGCGCTCGACGATTTCCGAAAGCGGCACGATGGCCGAATCCACCGCAGAAGAGGCGACCATGCCCGCCGCCCCTTTGATCTCAATGCTGCCGCTGTCCACCGTCTCGCCGATGACGCGGTAGGGCAGCCCGCCGAACATCGCCTCGGGGTCCTCCGCGCCGCCCACTTCGAGCAGCAGGCTGCCGTAACTTTCGTCGATGAGGTCGCTCTTGCTCGGCGCGAAAAATACCGCGCCTATCATATTGCCGACAGCCATTTTCGCGACGGCAACAAAAAGGCCTCCGTACGAAACTGTATTGGCCGCGAGGATTCTGCCTTCACGCGCCAGCTTTTGGACACGCTGCATATTCTTCTTGAAGATTTCAAAATCGGGCGTGAAAAGCCCATCCCTCGGGCATTCGAGAAAGATCAATCGGCTTCCGGGCCTCTTGATTTCAGGCGAAACGATATGCCGCGCGTCGGCCGCGCAGACCGCAAACGATACGAGTGTCGGCGCGACGTCAAGGTTTCGGAAAGAGCCGGACATGCTGTCCTTGCCGCCGATTGCCGGGACGCCAAGCGCAATCTGCGCTTTGAGCGCGCCGAGCAGCGCCATGACGGGGCTCGCCCAGCGCGACGGCACCGTGCCGAGCTTCGGAAAATATTCCTGAAACGACAATCTGATTTTTTCGATGTCCCCGCCCATCGCGCAGATTTTTGCGCAGCTGTCGAGCACGGCGTACATCGCGCTGTGGAAGGGGCTGTCCTTTGCGATGCGCGGGTCGAACCCGTAGCTCATGAGCGTCGCGGTGTTTGTGTCGCCGGATGTGACGGGCAGCTTGGCCGCCATGCCGATGGCCGGCGTCAGCTGCGTCTTGCCGCCGAGCGGCAAAAGCAGGCTGCCCGCGCCGATCGTGCTGTCAAAATATTCGATGAGGCCGCGCTTGCCCGCGCAGTTGAGATCCGAGAGCAGGCCGAGCAGATCGCGCTCGCCGGGGGACTCGGCCGCGATTTCGAGGCCGCGCCGGATATTGATGTCCTGTTCCCGTATCCGCGCTTTGCGCTCTTGAAGCACGCCGTTGGTGTCAAGGAATTTCCTTGACAGGTCGAGGATGAGGTCGTCGCGCCAATACATGCGAAAGCGGCCCGTGTCCGTGACTTTTGCGACCCGCGTGACTTCGATGTTTTCTTCGGCGGCGTAGGCCGAAAACGCCTCGACGTTTTCTTTTGCGACGACGACGGCCATGCGTTCCTGGCTTTCCGAAATCGCAAGCTCCGTCCCCCCGATGCCCTCGTATTTTTTCGGGATTTTGTCAAGGTTGATGTCGATGCTCGGCGCGAGCTCGCCGATGGCGACCGCAACGCCGCCTGCGCCAAAGTCGTTGCAGCGCTTGATGAGGCGCGCGGCCTCAGCCCGCCGAAACAAACGCTGGATATCGCGCTCGATCGGCGGATTGCCTTTTTGCACCTCGGCGCCGGCTGTATGGATCGATTCTTCCGTATGCTCTTTTGAGCTGCCCGTCGCGCCGCCGATCCCGTCGCGGCCCGTCCTGCCGCCGACGATGAGGATGGCGTCGCCGCGCGCCGGCGTCTCGCGAATGACGTTTGCCGCGGGGGCTGCGCCGACGACAGCGCCAATCTCGAGGCGCTTTGCCATATAGGCCTCATCGTATATTTCGTCGATGAGGCCCGTCGCGATTCCAATCTGGTTGCCGTATGAGCTATAACCCTTTGCGGCTCCCCGCGTGATCTGGTACTGTGTCAATTTGCCGGGCAAGGTGTCTTTGATCGACAAGCCGGGGTCGCCGCTGCCCGTGACGCGCATCGCCTGATAAACGTAGGAACGCCCGGAAAGCGGGTCGCGGATCGCGCCGCCCAGACAGGTCGCGGCGCCGCCGAAGGGCTCGATCTCCGTCGGGTGGTTGTGCGTTTCGTTTTTGAACATGACGAGCCAGTCTTCCAAAACAGGCGCCGCGCCGGGCGCCGGGACGATCTCGGCTTTGACCTTGATGCTGCACGCGTTGATTTCGTCGGACTCGTCAAGGTCGTCGAGCAAGCCCTGTTTCTTCAAATATTTCGCGCCGATCGTCGCCATGTCCATGAGCGTGAGCGGGCGCTTTTCAGCCTCCTCTTCGCCATAGACGTCTTTGCGCAGGCTCAGGTACTCGCCAAAGGCTTCTTTGACCAACGCGCTGTATCCGCCTTCCTCAAAACCGATATCCGTCAGCCTCGTCAAAAAAGTCGTATGCCGGCAATGGTCCGACCAATAGGTGTCGATGACGCGAAGCTCCGTGACCGTCGGGTCGCGAAACTCCTCCTCCGCAAAATACGACTGCACAAAACGCAGATCGTCGTGGCTCATCGCAAAGCCCATCTCCGCCTCGGCCTGCCGCAGCTCGCCGTCGCCCATCCCGCGAAACCCCGCGAGGGCGCCTACGGCGGGCGGCTCGGGCAAGGCAGCCTCGAGCGTGTCCGGCTTCGCAAAAGAGGCAAGCCTCGAATCGACGGGATTGACGCAATAAGCGATAATCCGGTTTTTTATGCCCTCGTCCAATTTGCTTTCGATCACGATGAGTTTTGCGCAGCGCACGGCGGGCTCCGCCTCCGGTTCGATGAGCCGGATACAGGTCGCGGCGCTGTCCGACCTTTGGTCAAACTGGCCGGGCAGGTATTCGATCCCAAAAGCAAACGCGTCTTCCGGAATGCCCACTTCCTCATCGGAAACATCGTCAAGGTTGATTTCGGAAAAAACAAGCTCTTTCGCCTTTTCGTACAGCCCGTCCGAAATGTTTTCGACGTCGTAGCGGTTGATGACGCGCACTTTTTTCAGGCCCGTGATCCCCAAATTTTCCTTGAGCTCTTTTTTGAGGTTTTGCGCCTCAATGTCAAACCCGTTCTTTTTTTCAACAAATAATCTCTTTACCATTTTGCGGTCAACTTCCTTTATTTTTTGAATTTTTTGAATTTTTACGCACACGCCTGAATAATTATATCACGCGCAAGCGGCGGCGCAAGCCGTTTTTCCCATTTTCCCATTTTTTATCACAAAGTTTTTGTCAAGTTTTTGTCAGGTGGCCGCTCAGGCCCTGCCCTATGCAAACCCTTTCAGATGGCGAAAGCGTGTTTCGCTATGACGCTTTCATCAGTTGCCGGCACGCCGGGGAGATCAATACGTTCATCGCGCTTGGAAAGCGCGGCTATATCCTCACGATCCTGATAGACGGCAAATCAAAAACCAGCTTGCCGGGGCAATTGCGTATCGCGAAACGGCGAGCTGGTATCTGTTTGTCGAAAACGACGCGCCCGAATTGATTTTCGGGTAAAGGGGCGATGTTTATTTTTCGTCGATAACGGCAGTGTTTTGCAGCAGATGGCCGGCATCGTTGAAATAGTACTGCTTGCCCCCAATCTCCTGCAGCCCGGTCGCAAAGGCGCCCTTGCCTGTCCACCAGAAGTAGTATGTCTGGCCATTTGAATGCTTGAACCAACCCTGCGGCGCTGCGCCATCATTTGCCGGGTCGAAATACCGGGCCTGCCCATCGATCACCTGCCAGCCTACTGCCTTATGCCCTTGCTCATTGAAACCGTAGGCCTTGCCGCCGATTGTCTGCAGCCCGGTCGCAAAGGCGCCTTTGCCGCTGTACCAGAAGTAGTAGGTCTGGCCGTTTGAATGCTGAAACCAGCCCTGCGGCGCGGCGCCGTCATTTGCCGGGTCGAAATACCGGGCCTGCCCATCGATCGCCTGCCAGCCTACTGCCTTATGCCCCTGCTCGTTGAAATAATACTGCTTGCCGCCGATTGTCTGCAGCCCGGTCGCGAAGATGCCTTCGCCGCCGTACCAGAAGTAGTAGGTCTGGCCATTTGAATGCTGAAACCAGCCCTGCGGCGCAATGCCGCCATTTGCCGGGTCAAAATACCGGGCCTGCCCATCGACCGTCACCCAGCCGGTCTGCTTGGCGCTGCTCGCGGGCGCCCGGGACTGGACGCCGCCAATTACAGTGATTGTGCTCTCGGCATATTTTTGCGGATAATCCTTGGAGGTCGCCCTGACAGTCAATGTCGAGCCTATCGGTTGGTTGGCGCCCACCGTTACCGCTCCATATGCGTCAACGGTCGCATACGCCCCGGCCGAGAGGCTCCAGTTGAACCAAGCCGGATCCGCCGCCTCTCCGCTGACGGCAGCGCTGAAAGTTTTTTGAACTCCGGGAATCAGGCTTGCCGATGCCGGGGTGATTCCGAGGGCTGTCGCGGCGTTGATGGCCTTGCGCGGATAGACGCTTGCAGTCCCGACCGTTCCCCAACTAAAAGGCTGATGGATGGATTGTGCGTGAATGTAGAGGCAATTTGCGGTTTCGTTTGCCCCGACCTTCAGAAAGCCGTTGCCGTCTATCGTCGTATTGCTGTCGGTATTGTCGAGGACATTCCATATGACATCCTGCGGCACCGGCTCCAGGCCATAGGAACCCTTCACCGTGGCTTTGTATTGCCGCGTGCCGCCCGTTCGGATCCATGCGGTTCCGAGCGACGGGTCGCTCTCGTTCGTTATGCTTATGCTGTCGATGATGATCGGCGGTGGCGTCCCGACGATCAGCCGGGCGACGGCGAATTTGCCGGGATCCTGCACGGAGTGCACGATGACATCCAACTGCGTCGCGGCTTCCGCGTTGCTTATGTGGATGGTGTTTCCGCTGAAGTAGCTGGCAGCGGTGGAAAGCAGCCCCCACGATACGGCCTGGCTCGGGTATCCGGCCCCCTCCACGAGAGCCTCGAAATCATAGGCCTTGCCTTTTTCCACGTAAACGACATTTGTGAACTGCGGCTTCGTGATGCGTACGCCCGTCACGGCCGAACCCGGGGCGGCGCCTGTCACGGTGATGTAAATGTTGATGCTGCGCACAGACGGATCCAAGGTCGATGTGGCATAGACCGCAAGTTTTTGGTTGGGCTCGTCCGCCGCGATCCTTATTTCGCCATACCCGTCAATGGTAGAGGTGGGGGCGGTTTTGCTCGAGTACGGCTCAAGATGCCAGGCAAGCGTGCCGTAGGGGCCCTCAGAATGATACCCGTTTGTGCCGTATATATCCACGCGAAGGAAAGTTGATTTCCCTCTTTCGAGCGTAATGTTCGGGGTTCTCGGCACAATGCTCTGTATCTGCGTCGGTGCGGAGGTGTTTGTCACTGTCACAAGCGTCTCCGCACGGACACTCGGGTTTTGCTTGGATGTGGCGGTCACATACAAAACCTCGCTCCGTTCCGAAACAGGCACGGTCAGCAGGCCAGCCTGGCTTATCGTGCTGCTGCTGTTCGTGATCAGTTTGGAATGCACGCCCCATGTGACGCTGCGGTCATAATCCCCCGTGCCGGCCACGGCTGCGGCAAACTGCATCTGCGACTGCGTCAAGCGGCTGATCTGCGCTCGCTCGGGGCCAAGGGTGATGCCGGTCACGGTTCCTGTTCCCGGGGGGGGCGGGCCTGTGACGGTAATGGTCGCGGACCCTTTGATTGAGGGATTTTGCATAGACGTGGCATACAAGGTGAACTGGCTGCTTGCCTCGTCATCCGCTACGAACAGGCCGCTTCCGGTCATGTAGGTGCGGGGGGAAGTCTTCCCTGTATAGCTCCAGGAGACGCTGTCGTCATAGCTTCCCGTGCCGGCCACCTCCACGGTGAATTGCTGATATGTCCCTTTTTCGACGCTCACCGCGTTCGGGGTCAGCGTCACGCCGGTCACGGCCGGCGGCGCCACGTAGGGATCGCGGACGGTCACAGTCGCGCAAGCAAATTCCGCCGGCCTGGAAACGGATGTGGCGTACACCCTAAAGGTCGCGCTCGTTTCCTGTGCGCCCACATACAAGTCTCCGTACGGGTCAAGAACGCTGTCGGAAGCTCCTTCCAAACTCCAAACGACGGCCTTGCTCTCGCTCCTTGGGGCATCCACATAGACGCCGAACTTCGTGTGCCCCCCTCTCGAGAGCGTAGCGCTCCCGGGATCTATCTCAATCTTCATCGCGTCGTCGCCGGTCCCGGCAAACGCGTAAGACGGCAACAGCATGGCAAGCGCCAGCAAAATTACAAAAAATCGCTTTAGGGGCAAGGGCTTTGTTCGGTTTGCGTAATTGTGTTTCATGGCAAATCTCCTCGTGATGAAAGCGTTAAAATGGCATAATAGCCCCAAACGTTAAAAGTATATCACATATGGAAAGTGTATTTCCATCCCTGTTTTCTTGCTTCAGAGTATCTCGGTCTTGATTCTGTGGTAACATAGGAATAGAGCCAATCGCAGCGGGGGCGGAAGTGTGAAATTCGGAAATGGAGGGATGGGATGGCTGAACGGCGCGGGAAACGGCTTGTCGGCACAAATCCGTTTGAAAATGTTCAGTTCAAAGGAGCCTTTCGCAGCTATCAGCAAAAGGTGCTGGATGAAAGCCTGTCCTATATTTCGGACAGCCATATCCACATCGTGGCAGCGCCGGGCAGCGGCAAGACCGTACTTGGGCTGGAATTGATCCGCCGGCTGGGCGCGCCGGCTTTGGTGCTCTCGCCGACGGTCGTGGTCAGCAGGCAGTGGGGCGACCGATTTGCCGAATTGTTTTCGCCAGACGATATGGGCGGATCCGGGAACGCGGACGCATTTGTGTCGTACAGTTTGAAGGAGCCGCGCCCAATCACATCGATTACCTATCAGGGGATTCATGCGGCCTACCGCAAATTGGCGGAAGCACGGCGGGCAGGCGGCGTGGATGCCGACGCCGATGCCGATGCCGATTCGGAGGATCTCGATTTTCGCGATTTCGATTTGCCCTCTTTTATCCGGACGCATGGCGTCGGGACGATCTGCCTCGATGAAGCCCATCATCTCAAACAGGAATGGCAACGGTCTCTCGAAGGGTTTTTGAATGAAATAAGGGGCGAAGTCAAAGTGATTGCGCTTACGGCCACGCCGCCCTACGACAGCGGCCCCGCAGAATGGGGCAGGTATATTCAGGTCAGCGGGGAAATCGATGTGGAGATCTTTGTCCCCGAACTCGTCGCGCAAGGGACGCTCTGCCCACATCAGGACTACATTTGTTTCAACTACCCGACACTTGAGGAGATGGGGGAAATCTATGAATTTCGGGACAGGACGGCGGCCTGTATGGAGGAAGCGCTCTTTGGCGGGATCATGGATGATGTTTTGAATGCCGCATGGAGGTCTTTCCAAACTGCGGCGAAGGTGAATCGGTTTGCCGAATACGGGCAGGAGAATACGGCGCTTGCGGCGGTTGCTTTGCATACGGGCAGGGCGCTGCCGGGGCCGGTCTCGAAAGGCCTGGGCTTGCTGCGCGGCAGGGCGCTGCCGCCGTTCAGCCGGGAATATGCGGAGCGCGCAATCAACCATGTTTTGGCACACCCGGAAGTATTCACGGAAAATGTCGCCGAACGGATGCGCGGCATCTGCGCGAAGTACCGGGTGCTGCGCCACGGGCGGGCGGAGCTATACGCGACGGAGCGCCTTGACCGCAAGCTGGTTTCCTCGCTTGGAAAATTGGCAAGCATTGTGAAAATCGTACAAGCCGAATATCGCGAGCTTGGCGATTCTTTGCGGCAGGTTATTTTGACGGACTACATCCGAAAGGAGCACTTGCGCTTTGTCGGGACGGGCGAGCGCCTTTCATCCATCGGCGCGGTTCCGATCTTTGAAACCGTCAGGCGCGCCTTGCCGGCCGGCGCGAAGCTCGCGTTGGTTTCCGGCAGTTTGGTGATTTGGCCGGACAGCGGGATCGGAACGCTGACGGAAATTGCGCGGCCGCAGGGCGTGGAGATCGCGTCGGCGCCGCTCGTTGCCGGCTATCGTGTTGTGACGTTCATAGGCAGCAACCGCAAAAAAGTAGCGGTTGCCACGGAGGCATTCCAGGGCGGCCACGTGCAGATCCTGATCGGGACGAGCGCGCTCCTCGGCGAAGGGTGGGACTCCCCGTGCGTCAACAGCCTAATTTTGGCGAGTTTTGTCGGCAGCTATGTGCTGTCCAACCAAATGCGCGGGCGCGCGATTCGAACAAGCCCGGGCGATCCGAAGAAAACGGCGAACATCTGGCATCTCGTCGCGCTGGAGCCTCAGGCCGACATGAGCATGCCTGCAAGAGTCTTGCTTGAAGGGCCGGGGCCGGAGAGTGGCGCGGATCCGGAGAGGGCAGATGAGAAACCGACCGGCGCGGACTTTGATGCGCTCCGGCGCAGATTTCGGTGTTTTTTTGGGCCGGACTATTCCGGCGGGGAGATTCGCAGCGGGATCGAGCGCATTGATATCATCCGCCCGCCGTTCGACCCGCCCGGGATCGAACAGATCAATGCGGAGATGTTTCGCCGCGCCGCAGACCGGCAAGGCATGGCCGGGAGCTGGAAAAACTGCCTGCAAGGGGACTGCACACCGGACATCCTCGATGTGAATGCTGTGCCGCGGGAATTGCGCGCAGAAAAGCCTTTTATCCGGTCTGGCGGGTGGCAAACAGTGGCCGGAGGGGCAGTCTTGGCGGTTTGCATCAGGTTGCTGATCGGCAGCCTGATTGCCGTACACGTGATTGGTTTGGCGCCCGCCGTGTTCTTTGCCGCAGTTGCGGCCGGTTTTGCAATTTTCGCGTTTCGAAGCCTGCAGCGTTTTTTGCGGGCGGTTTTGCCCGAAAGGATGATCGGCGGGTTTGCGAAAGCGATCCGCGCCACGATGCGGGAGACCGGTGAATTGCAGGCACGCGAGGCTGAAATACGGATTGAAACGCGATGGGGCGGCCGGACAGTTTGCAGCCTGGAAGGCGGGGCGGTGACGGTGCGTGAGAAAAACAGATTTGCGGATGCCCTCGGCGAGATGTTTTCCCCGATCAAAAATCCGCGCTATCTTGCCGTGCAGCGCAAGATGGGGTTGGCGGCCAATTACAATTTTTATCAAAGCTACGCGTGCCCGTCCTTTGTCTCGACCGCAGCGGCCGCAAAAAAGTTCGAAAAGAACCTGAAGCGGCATTGTGACAAAAGCTTCACCTTGGTTTACACGCGCAGCGAAAACGGCTACTGGCTGCTCTCCATGTGCCGCAACCTTTCCATCCTCACCCTGCTCGACCTCAAAGGCAAAGGGGTCTTGCGCTTTCTGAAAGTGCGCAAGACATAGGGTACAAGCGGGGCCGAAGCCCCGCTTTGCAACTGTCAAGCAAAAATCTTTACAACCTCCTACAATCCAAACTCCGCTTTCACTTCCGCGAACGCCTCGTCGAGCGAGGTGAGGACTGTCGCGATGCTTTCGTCGGACAGCACGGCGGGCGGCTCGATGCGCACCGTCTTTGCGTTGACGAGCGTCCCCGCCGTCATGACCCTGTGCGCGAACAGCGCTTTCGTGACCGCGTAGCCGACCTCTGCCTGTGGAAATTCCATGCAGATGAGCAGGCCCGCGCCGCGGAACGCCGTGAGCACGGTCGGATACTTCTTTTGCAGCTCCGCGAGCTTTTCGAGGAAAAACGCGCCGCGCTTTTTGCAAAGCCCCGGGATGTCGTTTTCGAGCATGAACTTGAACGTCGAGATCGCGGCCGCGCAGGCGAGCGGGTTGCCGCCAAAGGTCGGGCTGCCGAGAATCCAAGGATTGTCGATGAGCTTGTCTATCCACATCTTGGGACGGGCGATGATGCCCGTGATCGGCATGATGCCGCCGCCGTATGCTTTTCCGAACGTCATGATGTCAGGCGTGACGTCCTCGACTTCGCAGCGCCACAATGTGCCCGTGCGCCCCATGCCGGTTTGTATTTCATCGACAATCATCGCGACATCGTGCTTGTCGCAGATGGCGCGGACGGCTTTCAGATAGCCCTCGGGCGGGATGATGACGCCAGCTTCGCCCTGAATTGGCTCGATGATGACGCCGGCGACTTTTTCGCCGACCGTGATGAGATTTTTGATCGCCGTCTCCATCGCCTCGGCGTTGCCGTATTCGACATGCTGCACCTGCTGGATCAGCGGGACATAGTCCTCGCGGTAGGCGCCTTTTCCGCCCATCGAGATCGCGCCCATGGACTTGCCGTGAAACGCGCCGACGGTCGAGATGTACCAGCGCCCCCCCGTCGCGAGGCGCGCGAGTTTCAGCGCCATCTCAACGGCCTCCGCGCCGCCGTTCGTGAAGAAGCAGTATTGCAGGTCGCCCGGCGTCGCCAGCGCGGTGATCTTTGCGAGGTAGCCGCGCAGCGGGTCGATGAGCTCTTGCGAGTGCAGCGCGTAGCGCGCGAGCTGCGCCTGCACTGTCTTCAGGATTGCGGGGTTTCTGTGCCCGCAGGTGTAGATGCCGAAGCCGCCGAGGCAGTCGATGAATTTGACGCCGTTCAGATCCTCAAAACTGTCGACGCTGTCCGTCCACTCGATGAACGCCGCGTCCGTTGAGACGGATTTGCGGTATTCGAGCCAGCCGGGGTTTACGTTCTCGTTAAAGTTTTCGATGGACTCGTCATGGATTTGTTTCTTTTCGGCCTCTGTGAGTGAGTCTTTCTCGATGAAGCCGACTACTTTTTGCGCTTCTCTGAGCGCCGCTGTTTTATCTGTCATAGTCATGATTGCTTTCCCTCCTGAGTTCGATAGACTAACTACGGATACTAACTATCGATACTAATTGTAACACAAGAAAGGTCTATATTAGAAGCCCGATAATTGATATACTATTTCTTATGATAAACAGTAAACAGAAAAAAATATTGATATTGGCGCTGTTTGCGGGGGAGATCATGATGAAGAGCGGCGCGGAGATCTACCGCGTCGAGGATACGATCGTGCGCATCTGCAAAGCCTGCCGCGTTGACTACGTGGAGTGTTTCGCGACAACGACGGGCATCTTCCTTTCGCTCGACAGCGGCGAGGAAGACGGGGATATGCACACTTTCATCAAGCGCATCCACGGCGCACAGCTCGACCTCGCGAAGATTTCGGAGGTCAACACCTTTTCGCGCGTCTTCACGGCAACCGCTCTTTCGGTTGACGACGGTTTTGAGATACTGCGCAAAATCAACGCGGAAGCCGGGTATCCGATGCTTGCGCGGCTTGTCGGCGCGATCCTTGTCGGCGCTTTCTTTTGCCCGATCTATCGCGGCTCGTTTAGCGATATGTTCATCGCGGGGATCATTTCCGGGATCAGCTATTTGATTTCCATCGGCATCGCGCGCCTGCGCTTTCCCGATTTTATCCGGATCTTCATCAGCTGCGCGGGGGCGGCCGGCATGGTGCTTGCCGCCGCCGCGATGGGCGCGAGCGAAAGCATCTCGCCCGTGGTCGTCGCGGCGACCACGATCTTTCTGCCCGGCGTCGCCATCACAAACGCCGCGCGCGATCTGCTTTCGGGCGATATGCTCTCGGGCGTGGCGCGGCTTGCGGAGGCTTGCATCGCGGCGGTCGCCATTGCGGGCGGCATCGGCATCGGCATCCAGATATGGCTGCTTGGCGGCGGCTCCGTCGCGCATGACCACACGGCGACGTTCAGCGCGCCATGGTTTTTGCTTTTTGGGTTTTGCTCGTCGATTGGCTTTGCGCTGCTGTTCAATTCCCCGAAAAAGCTCATCGTCCCGACGGCGCTCATCGGCGCGGTCGGGATGTTCATACTCAACGGGATGACGCACGAGTACAGCCTCATCAGCGCGAGCTTTTTCGGCACCTGCGCGATCGCGATCCTCGCCGAGTTTGCTTCCCGGGCGGGCAAGGACGCGACGACGCTCTTCATCATCCCCGGCATCATCCCCTTTGTCCCGGGCGCCCCGCTCTACGAAACGATGAGCAGCATGCTCGTCGGCGCATATCAGGACGCGGTCGCGACAGGGACGCAGGCGCTCATCATCGCGGGCAGCATCGCCGTCGCCCTCGTCCTCGTCGCCACCTTCGCCAGGCTCATCATCGCGGTCATCCACCGCTTCGAGCGCTTTCTTATGCGGCGGTGAGCTACGGCGCAGACGCAAGCGTCTTTCATTAAGCGGCGGAAATATGCAAAAAAATCAAAGTTTCCGCCGCCAAAACAAGGAGGGCCGCATATGCTGGTCGGCATGGCGCGCGGGAGGGCATTGCTCAAAAACCATGTGCAGTCGGGTGAGGCGGAATTTGCCGTCGTCTATGGGCGCCGCAGGGCCGGAAAGACATATTTGGTGCGGGAAGCCTTTGAGGAAAAATTCTTCTTCTATTTCACCGGATCTGCGGAAACATCCAAGCGGGAACAGCTGGCGCGATTTTCAGAAGCGCTGTCCGAGCATGGCGCAGCCGCGCCGGGTGGGATTGCTTCGTGGGCAGAGGCGTCCGGTTTGCTGAAGGCGCATATCAAGTCGGCAAACAGCAAAAAACGCAAAGTGGTTTTCTTCGATTGATGGATGGATTTTCCCTTTTTTACAGCAGTTTTCTAAAGGGCAACAAGAATACTGACCCCCATTTTGGGAGCAATTTTCGCAATATGCCAAAGCTCAACGCGTGCAATCCAAGGTGACAATGGACGATCTTTTCGCCTGAATTTCAGCAGGGGCGCGCCTGCCAAACCGCAGCCGTAGCTACCCAACGCCAAGGCCGGTATTTTCCAAGAGGACCTCGCAATGCGGGAGGCCTTTCAGGCCCGGATACAGGGCCTCCTTAAACCAGGCAAGCAGCGCCGGGTCGAGCCGGACGTCCGTGGAGTTGGGGCAAAAGACATTGACGCTGAAATACTCAAAAATATCTGAAGCGATCCTGACGTCGTGCGCGATCTGTTCCCGCGTCTGCCCCTGCACGCAAACGAGCAGGCAAACTCCTTCAAAGCTTTTGCGGATCTCCTCGGGTCTGACATCGGGCATCCCCTTGTTCATCCTCACACGAAAGGCATGGTCAAAGCTCTCGACGCCCGTGCGAAACTTCACGGCCGCGCCGTGAAACCGCGCGCGAATCTCATCCAGCCGATCAAGGTAGGCGTAGTGCGCCTCGAACCAAAGGGTATGGATTCCCTTTCGCCTGACGGCCTGCGCAAGCGCCGCGAGCGACCGCGCGTCCAACTCGTGCGCGGAGCCGGAATTGATGACGTCGAGGACGCCGGCTTCCCCCGTGACGCGTGAGATGACGGGTTCGTTGACGGCGAAAGGGTCTTCTGAAACATCGTCCCAATAATGGCAAAAACGGCAGCCCTTGTGAAAACATCCCGTCCCTTGCAACAGCAAAAACTCCCGGGGAAACGAGCCGTTGATGAGCGCATAACGGTTCATAACCGTTTCCTCAATACCCCGATGGCGGCGTAGGCGAGCGGGGTGCCGCAGACGGCTTCGATGACGAGCTTGACGAGATACTGCACCCCGATCATGACCAAGAGCTCGCGCGTCCGCACGACGCCCGCGAAAGCGAGGACGCAAAATATCCCCGTGTCAAAGACATAGCCGACCACAGAGCTGCCGATCGTCCGCATCCAAAGAAAGCGCCCTGCCGTCCATATCTTGATGCGCTCCATGAAATACGCGTTGGCCAGCTCCCCGGCAAGAAAGGCGGCGAGGGACGCGCCCACGATGCGCGGCACATAGGAAAAGACCGTGTCATAGGCATCCGCTGTTTCCCTGAGATACTCCGGCGCGGGGATGAGGACGCCGATGCCGGTGGCGGCGACAAGGATGATGTTGCAGAGGAAAGTCAGGAAGATGACCTTGCGCGCCGTGCGAAAGCCCCATATCTCCGTCAGGACGTCTCCGAGCATATAGGCGAGCGGAAAAGTGATGGTGCCCGCGTCGATCAGGGCGGTGTCAAACACGCCGACGATTTTGACGGCCATAATGTTGGCGGTCAGATAGGATGTGACCATCAGCGCCGCGATGGCGACAAGGGGCGTGAAGCCGCCCTCCCGGTTTTTTTGGGCAGGGTTTTCCGGTACCTGATTGTTCATATTCGTTGCCTCCGGGCAATAGTATACCACAAGCGGAGGCGCCCTTCCCGCAGTTCGGCATTGGCTTATTTGCCGCTTATTTGCCGCCCTGCTTTGTTGGCAGAACCCACTGATACCGCCAGGGGGACGAAAACCGCCCCGCAGCCTCCCGCTCACGCAGCAATCTTTGCCTTGGGTCCAAGCTGCGACAAAAGTATGCCGCAGAAGATGAGCGCGCAGCCGAAGTAGGCGCGGCCCGTCATGACTTCGTGGATGAGGATGGCGCCGCCGATGACCGAAAAGACGGACTCGAGGGAGAAGATGACGGAGGCTTTGGCAGGCGCGACGTAGCGCTGGCCGATGATTTGGAGCGTATAGGCGACGCCGATGGAGGCGAGGCCCCGGTAAAGCAGGGGCGAGGCGGCCATGAGCAGGTAGGCGGGCACGATCGTCTCCGTTCCCAGCGCAAAGGCAATGCAGAGCGCGCCGCAGATGAAAAATTGCGTCAGCGAAAGCCGGAGCGATCCGACCTTTGATACAAACCTGTCGATCGCGATGATGTGCGCCGCCCAGAAAAAGGAGCCCGCAAACAATACCCAGTCCCCGCGCATGAGGCCGCCAAAACCATCCTGCACGCAGAGAAAGTACATGCCGACGACCGCAAAAGCCGCGCCAATCCACGTGAGCAGGCCCGTGCGCTGTTTCATAAAGATGCCCGCGATCGGCACGATGATGATGTAGAGCCCCGTAATAAAACCGGACTTGCCGGCCGAGCCCGTCATCTCCACGCCAAACTGCTGGAGGTTGCTTGCCGCGAACAGGATGAGCCCGCAGATGGCCCCGTACTTCCAAATCCGCTTGCGCTCCTCCGCGCCTATCCTCCGCTTGTCAAAAATCAAAACGACCGGGATCAGCGACACGGCGCCGATGAGGAAGCTGATGCCGTTGAACGTGAAGGGCCGCATGAACTCCATGCCGACCACTTGGGCAACAAAAGAAATGCCCCAGATGAGGGACGTGGCAAAAAGGCATATGCTCGCTCTGATTTCTTTCGCTCTGATGATGGACCCCGATCGTTTATATATTATAATAATATTATTGATGCAAAATGCTTTTCATAAATTGGCGCGCGCGCGGGTTTTGCGGGTTTGTGAAAAACTCGCTCGGAGGCCCGACCTCGCCGACTTCGCCGTCGACCATAAACACGACGCGGTCTGCGGCTTCGCGCGCAAACCCCATCTCGTGCGTGACGACAAGCATCGTCATGCCGCTTTTTGCGAGATCGACCATGACGTGGAGCACGTCTTCCACAAGCTCGGGGTCGAGCGCGCTCGTCGGCTCGTCAAAGAGCATGATCTCCGGCGCCATCGCGAGCGCACGGGCGATTGCCACGCGCTGCTGCTGCCCGCCCGACAGCTTGGCGGGAAACTCGTCAAACTTGTCCGCAAGGCCGACCTTTGCGAGCAGGTCTTCCGCCAAGGCCGCCGCCGCCTTTTCGCCGATCTTCTTTACATTGACGGGCGCGAGCATGACGTTTTCCTTTGCCGTCTTGTGCGGGAACAAATTGAAACGCTGAAAGACCATGCCCGTTTTCAGCAGAATCTCAGACCGGCGCTCTTTCGATATCCGCACCTGCGGATGCCCGTGCACACGCTTTTCAAAAAGCTCCTCGTCGATATAAATCTCGCCGTCCGAAATCGTTTCGAGCCCGTTGATGCAGCGCAGGAAAGTCGATTTGCCGGAGCCCGACGGGCCGATGACCGCGACGACTTCGCCCTGATCGACAGACAGGCTGACATTTTTGACGGCCTCCACGGTCACGAAGGTTTTGCAGATATTCTCGGTTCGTATAATCAACATCGGCTTCCCTGCCCGTCCTTATTACTCATACACCGAAAACTTCTTTTCGAGATTGTTGAATATGATGGTAAAGATTGCGGTCAAAACCAAGTAGATCGCGAGCGCCGGCACATAGACGAGCGCGCTCGCCTTGTTGGACGCGATCATTTTGGTCTGGAAGGTCAAATCGTTGAGTGCGATGATCGACACGAGCGCCGTGTCTTTCAGCACCATGATGAACTCGTTGCAGACAGGCGGAATCATGCGCCGATACGACTGCGGGATTACGACAAGCCGCATGGCCTGGCCGTAGCCCATGCCGAGCGAGCGCGCCGCCTCCATCTGCCCCTTGTCGATCGACTGGATCGCCGCGCGGATGATCTCCGCGAGATAGGCCGCGATGTTCAGCGAAAAAGCGATGTACGCCGCGAGAAAACGGCTGCTGATGTTCAGCTCCGGGAAGATCTGCGGGAGGCCGAAATAGATGAAGAAAAGCTGAATCAAAAGCGGCGTGCCGCGGAAGAAAAACACATACGCGGTCGCCGGCTTGTTGATCCATGAATTGCCGGAAATCTTGGCAAGCGCAAGCACGATGCCGAGCGCCAACGCCGTCACGACGGACGTGGCTGTCAGCGCCAGCGTCGTGCCCGTCGCGTGAACCAGCGCCGGCATCCAATTTGCTATTTGGTGAAGTGAATCCACTTTGGCTTGCCTGCTCCCTTTCCTGCTTGCCGCCCCGCCGCTTGGCCCGCTTACTCGGCGGCCTTCGTGACGATGCAGAGCGCGTTCGCGACGTAAGGCTCGGTCAGGATGTATTTTTCCTGGCGCTCGGGCGTAATGGAAACGGCTGAGATGATGGCGTCGTATTCGCCCTTTTCAAGGCCCGCGAAAATGCCGTCCCACGCCGTGTTCACATACGTGACCTCAAGGCCGAGCAGCTCCGCGAGGCGCGCTGACACGTCAATGTCAAAACCGATGTAATCGATGCCGTTGTCGGTCGTGTATTCCATCGGCGGGTAGCCGACTTCGCAGCCGATCGTCAGTTTGCCGGAGGTCTTCGTCGCGAAATCCGTCGGGATCACGGGCGCTTCCGTGACCTTCCGGAGGCCCGCCGTGAAGTCTTCGCCGAAATTCTTTGTTGCGATCTCTGCCATCGTGCCGTCAAAATACATCGTGTCGAGCGCCGCTTCCACGGCAGCCGCGAGCGCGTCCGAGGATTTTGCGAGGCAGACGCCCATCGGCTCCGCGACGTCGCTGAGCCATACGCGATTGTACTTGTCGCTGCCCGCTGTGTAATAGGCGGAAACGACGCTGTCTACATAGACCGCGTCCACGCGTCCGAGCGACAGGTCGTCAAAGCACTGCGTGACTTTTTCATAGCGGCTGACTTCGATGTCCTTCGCGCCGTTTTCAATCATTTCGTCAACGCTGTCGGATGCCGTCGTCGCCGTCTGCACGGCGATGTTGTGGCCGGGGAAATCGTCGGGGGACGTGACCGCGCTGCCCTTGCTTCCGCCGCCGCAGGCCGCAAGCACAAACGCGAGCGCCACCGCCAAACACATTACGATAGATATTCTCTTTTTCATTTTTGATTCTCCTCTTTCAACTGCTTGCCTTAAATTTTTACAATTTTCTGAATATAGCTCATTATACGTTCAATTCGGGATATATGCAACCGCCAATATCCAGCCAATATCCCGATTGATTTCGATTGATTATAGGGAAATATGCACTTTTCCACAATTTGTTTTGTAACAATTCAGACTTGCCTCGTCAGCCGCAGAGTGCCGCGCGCTAAAGGCGTCCGCTGCACAAGAGAACCGCCCCCTTGTGTCCCCCTTGTGTCCTTTGTCTTCATTCGGCGGCCTTTGTGACGATGCAGAGCGCGTTTGCGACGTAGGGCCTGGTCAGGATGTATTTTTCCTGGCGCTCGGGCGTGATAGAGACGGCCGAGACGATGGCGTCGTACCGGCCATTTTCGAGGCCCGTGAAAATACCGTCCCACGCCGTGTTCACATACTCGGCTTCGAGGCCGAGCAGCTCCGCGACGCGCGCGGCCACGTCAATGTCAAAGCCGACAAAATCGACGCCATTGTCCGCCTTGTATTCCATCGGCGGATAGCCGACATCGCAGCCGATTATCAATTTGCCCGGGGCCATCGTCGTGAAATCCGTCGGGATCACGGGCGCTTCCTTGACATCCCGGAGTCCCGCCGTGAAATCTTCGCCAAAGTTTTTTGTCGCGATCCCGGCCATCGTGCCATCAAAATACATGGTATCGAGCGCCGCTTCCACGGCCGCCGCGAGCGGGCCCGCAGATTTCGCGAGGCAGACGCCCATCGGCTCCGTGGCATCGCTGAGCCAAACGCGATTGTACTTGTCGCTGCCCGCTGTATAATACGCGGAAACGACGCTGTCGACATAGACCGCGTCCACGCGGTCGAGCGCCAGATCGTCAAAGCACTGCGTGACTTTCTCATATCGGCTGACTTCAATTTTCTTCGCGCCGCCTTCTATCATTTCATCAATGCTGTCGGATGCCGTTGTCGCAATCTTCACCGCGATATTGTGGCCGGGGAAGTCGTCGGGGGATGTGATGCCGCCCTTGCTTCCGCCGCATGCCGCAAGCACAAACGCAAGCATTGCCGCCAAACACATTGCAATAGATATTCTTTTTCTCATCTTTTTCCCCATTCTGCTGATGTTTCAAACCATTTTTTGGGGATCGACGAGCCCATCAAACTCCTCCCCGGAAAGTATGCCGCGGCCTACGGCCGCTTCGCGCAGGCTTATGCCGTTTTCAAAGGCGTATTTTGCGATTTCGGCCGACCTGTCGTAGCCGAGCCTCGGCGAAAGCGCCGTCACGAGCATGAGCGTCTGCCCGAGGTGCCGCTCGATGGCTTCATGGTTTGGCCGGATGCCGATCGCGAGGTTGCCGTTGAAGGAATGCGCCGCGTCCGTGAGCAGGCGGATGCTTTGGATGAGCGAGTACGCGATGACGGGCAGGCAGACATTGAGCTGGAAGTTGCCCTGCGACGCGGCGACGGAGACCGCCGTATCGTTGCCCATGACCCGGATCGACGACATGATGAGCGCTTCGCACTGCGTCGGATTGACCTTGCCGGGCATGATGGAGCTGCCGGGTTCGTTCGCGGGGATGAAAAGCTCCCCGATCCCGCAGCGCGGGCCCGACGCGAGCCAGCGGACGTCGTTTGCGATTTTGATCAAATCGGCCGCAAGCGTTTTCAGTGCGCCCGAAAGCCCCGACGCGGCGTCCATCGACGACAGCGCGTGAAACTTGTTCGGCGCGGTCTTGAAGTCGTGTCCCGTAATGGAAGAGACCGCGTGCGCCGTGAGCGAGCCGAAATCGGGATGCGTGTTCAGCCCCGTCCCGACCGCCGTGCCGCCGAGGGCAAGCAGGCGGACAGGCGTGAGCGCATTTTCGACCATACGATAACAAGCGTCGAGCATCTCGCGCCAAGCGGAAATCTCCTGCCCCAGCGTGAGCGGCGTCGCGTCCATGAGGTGTGTGCGCCCGACCTTGATGATATCCGCGTATTCTTCCGAAAGGCGGGAAAAAGTCGAGCGGAGCGCGTCGAGCGCGGGCAGCAGGCCGTCCTCTGCCATGATGACAAACGCGATGTGCATCGCCGTCGGGAAGGTGTCGTTGGAGCTCTGCCCCTTGTTGACGTCGTCGTTTGGATGCAGGCCCGTCAGGTGCGCGACGACCTCGTTGACGTTCATGTTCGTCTGCGTGCCGCTGCCCGTCTGCCATACGGAAAGCGGAAACTGGTCGTCATGCTTCCCCGCGCTGATCTCGTCGCAGGCGCGCGTGATGGCAGCCGCCTTCTCCTGGTCAAGCACGCCCAGCCGGGCGTTGGCGGCCGCCGCCGCGCGCTTGAGGACGGCAAAGGCACGGACAATCTCGAGCGGCATCTTTTCCTCGCCGATCTTGAAGTTTTCGAGGCTGCGCTGTGTCTGCGCGCCCCAGAGCTTTTCGGCGGGCACCTTCACCTCGCCCATCGTGTCTGTTTCTATTCTATAATTCATTCATCCCGCTTTCTGTCCATGCCTCCGCGACGGCCTTTGCGACCGCGGCCGCAACACCTTCCTTGAACGCGGGCGGCAGGACGTACTCCTCCGACAGCTCCTCATCCGAAACAAGCCCCGCGAGCGCATAGGCGGCCGCGACCTTCATCGCTTCCGTGATGTCGCTTGCCTCCGCGTCGAGCGCACCCCTGAAAATGCCCGGGAATACGAGCACGTTGTTGATTTGGTTGGGAAAGTCCGAGCGCCCGGTGCCGACAATGCGCGCGCCCGCCGCCTTTGCGAGATCGGGCGATATCTCCGGCTCCGGGTTGGACATCGCGAAAATAACGGCGCCGGCGGCCATCGTCTCCGCCATCTCCCGCGTCAGGACGCGCGGTTTTGACACGCCGATGAAAAGGTCGCGGCCCGCTACCGCTTCCGCAAGGCCGCCCACGATGCCGTCCTTGTTCGTAAACTCGAGCAGCTCGAGCTTGTCCTCCCCAAACTCCGAAAGGCGCGACGGGCTGATGATCCCCTTGCTGTCGCAGACGACGATGTCCCGCACGCCGAGCGCCGACAGCATCTTTGCCACGGCGCTGCCCGCGGCGCCCGCGCCGCTGATCGCCGCCCGGACTTCGGGCAGCGGCTTGCCGATCAGCTTGAACGCGTTGATGACAGCCGCGCTGACGACCACAGCCGTGCCGTGCTGGTCGTCGTGGAAGACCGGGATATCGAGCGCCTCCTTGAGGCGTTTTTCGATCTCAAAACAGCGCGGCGCGGAGATGTCTTCAAGGTTGATCCCGCCGAAGACCGGCGCGATCCTCTTCACGGTCTCGACGATTTCATCCGTGTCCTGCGTGTCAAGGCAAATCGGGAAAGCGTCCACGCCGCCAAAGACCTTGAACAATACCGCCTTGCCCTCCATGACGGGCAGGGACGCGAGGCCGCCGATATTGCCGAGGCCGAGCACCGCCGACCCGTCGCTGACGACGGCGACCGTGTTTGCCTTGATCGAATACTTGCGCGCGTTTTTCGGGTCCTGCGCGATCATGAGGCAAGGCTCCGCGACGCCGGGCGTGTAGGCGGTCGCAAGGTCGTCCCTTGTCTCGACCGGCACCTTGCTCCTGACCTCGAGCTTGCCCTTGTGCAGCGCGTGCAGAATCAAAGATTCTTCATAATAGTCCCTTGTTGTTTCGTCCCATGTTTGTCCGTCCATTTTGTTCCTCCGCTTTCTCCCCTTTGTCTATTTGGCTACTTTGCCTTCCATGAGGACTTGAGCCCCACGATTTGGTTGAACACCTTTGCGCCGCCGTCCGCGGCATCCGTCTGCTTCGCGTCCGCGATATAATAACCGTGCCGGAAAAACTGGAAACGCTCTCCCGGCTTGGCGGCCGCCACCGAGGGCTCCGCATAGCAGGCCTTCACGGCCGCCGAATTTTCCGCAAGCCTCTGCCCGCCCTCGCCGTCGTCCTCCATGAGATACCCGTACTCGCGCACGGTGATTTGCACCGCCGTCTTTGCGTCGACCCAGTGGATCGTCCCTTTGACCTTGCGCCCCTCGAACCCGCTCCCGCTCTTTGTCGCGGGGTCGTAGGTGCAGCGCAGCTCTGTTATTCTGCCATTTTCGTCTTTGACTATCTCGTGGGCCGTCACAAAGTACGCGCCTTTGAAACGTACCTCGTTTCCGATAAAAAGCCTGAAATATTTTTTTGGCGGCTCCTCCATGAAATCCTCGCCGTCGATCCACAGCTCGCGCGAAAACGGCACACGGCGCTCGCCAAGCGCCGGGGCTTCGCGGTTGTTCTCCATCACGGCTTCTTCCGTTTGCCCTTCCGGGTAATTTGCAATAACCACCTTGATCGGATCGAAGATGACGTTTCTGTTTTCGGTTTTTTCTTTCAGGTCCTCGCGGACGCAGTGTTCGAGAAAGTCGATGTCAACCGTGCTGTTCGCCTTTGCCACGCCGATCTCATCGCAAAAGCGCCGCACCGCGCCGGGCGTATAGCCGCGTCGCCGGATTCCCGCGATGGTCGGCATCCTCGGGTCGTCCCAGCCTTCCACGGCGCCGTCGTCCACGAGTTTTTTCAGATAGCGTTTGCTCATAAGAGTGTGTGTGAGGTTGAGGCGCGCAAACTCGATTTGGCGCGGCGGCTCCGGCAGGTCCAGCGCCTGAAGCACCCAGTCGTACAGCGGCCGATGGTCCTCAAACTCCATCGTGCAGAGCGAGTGCGTCACGCCCTCGGCCGCGTCCTCGATCGGATGCGCGTAGTCGTACATCGGATAGACACACCACTTGTCCCCCGTGTTGTGGTGGGAGACGTGCGCGATGCGGTAGAGGACGGGGTCGCGCATATTGATGTTGGGCGAAGCCATATCGATCTTTGCGCGCAGCACCATCGCGCCGTCCGCGTAGTTGCCGTCCCGCATCCCGCGAAACAGCCGCAGGTTTTCCCCGGGCGGGCGGTCCCGCCACGGGCTCCGCGCGCCGGGCTCCGTCAGCGAGCCGCGCGAGCCGCTGATTTGCTCGGCGCTCTGCTCGTCCACATAGGCAAGGCCCTTTTCGATCAGATACTCCGCGCTTTCATACATTCGCCCAAAATAATCGGAAGCAAAGCGCAGCTCGTCCCAGTGAAAGCCCAGCCACGCGACGTCCTCCTTGATGGAGTCGACGTATTCCGTGTCCTCTTTGACGGGATTGGTGTCGTCAAAACGCAGGTTGCAGCGCCCGCCGTATTTTTCGGCGGTCGTGAAATTGAGGCAGATCGCTTTCGCGTGCCCGATATGGAGGTAGCCGTTTGGCTCCGGCGGGAAGCGCGTGCAAATCGGGCGGCCAAAGCGCCCGTTTTCCAAATCCTCATCGATAAAATTATGAATAAAATTTTGCGGGTCTGTCACTCGTCCGATCCTTTCATATGCTTTTTGCGCAGATGGGCGCCGTCGCAAAACGGCATATTGCGCGTGCCGCCGCAACGGCAGAGCGCGCGGCGGTTGCGGGTCTCGTATTCGGCATCGTCCTCGTCTGTGAGCGTGATGCCGCCTTTCACAAAGATCGGCCCCCTCGTGCCATAATACACATCTTCGAGCAGCCCGATTTCCTTTGGCAGGCAGGGCTCGATTTCCACACCGTCCTTGCGCACCGTGATGCGCCCGCCCGGGCAGTGGTTTGCCTCGTAGACCGCGCGCTCCTCGTACTCGGGATGCGCCTCCGAAGACTTCAGCGTCAGCCGCCACGCGTTTTCAAAGCGGTCGCAAAAACGCGCGCGCGCGCAAAGCTCGGGCGCGTCGAGCAGATCGATCGTCCCGCCCTCATAGACGCGGGCCGCCTCGCAATAGCAGGCGCGGCACGCCGTTTCGGGCGCCGAAAATTCGACCTCTTTGTGCGTGCCGTCGCAAAACGGCCGCGTCTTCGCATGGCCGCAGCGGCAGAGGCTGTAGCAATCCGCAGTTTCGTATTCCTTGCCCTTCGCGTAGCTTTCGCCGTTGCCGTCCCCGTCGGGTACGATGCGTTCTATATATAATGGGACGCGGCCTGTCACCACATAGGGCCCGTTTTTCAGAATCCGGATTTTTTCTTTTCCGTTTTCCATTTTGCCATCCTCTCTTCGCGGCGCGCAAGCATTGAGTTATAAGTATACAGCGGTACGCGCCCGCGCGCAACAAAATGAGGGGTACAAGGGGACGGTTCTCTTGTGCAGAACCGTCCCCTTGCGTACGCTGCTGTTGCTGTATAATCGCGCACATTGCTGTTTTGTATGCCGCTGCCACCCTGTGAAGCGTGAAACATCTGTGGCTTTTGATTGTTATTTCTTTTGGGCCATCGCCGATAAATGTGCCGGCAAAGGGGTGTGCCGCCGTGCCAAACCCGGCGAATCCGGGCGCGGCGCTCACGTCGATCGACGCCGCCAGCCGCACATGGAGCGAGGACGCGCCGACATTGGCGAGCAGGGCCGCCTGCGCCAATTCCGCAGGTGTGCGCACCAGCAAATCGGCGCCTGCCGCGCCCGACCAACTCTTGCCGTCGCGCAGCGTTGTCTCGTTTAGGGAAGCGCTGATTAATTCAGGTGTGCGGATTTGCCGTGGATATTGCCAACGTTCGGCTACGCCTCACTCCTACGCTCACTTCGTTCGCTTCGCTGGCAGAGGTACAGGAGCTTGACAGTCCTACCTCCGCTCACTTCGTTCGCTTCGCTGTCCGTTTTTCCATTACGGTAGACGACCACGCGCTAAAGCGCTGTCGTCCTCGAATGCAACCTTCCATCG
>JAITMX010000184.1 GCA_031290775.1 Eubacteriales Family XIII. Incertae Sedis bacterium | reverse complement strand
GGCATAAAAGACGGGCTGTTTTGTCTCTTTTCGTAACATAACAACCTCTGGTATTTCAACGCGACGCCTTGTGTCCATTATATCTCAAAAACCTCATTGTTATTGAAATATCAACGGGTTTTTCACAAATTAATCGTACCGGCCGTCCCCCTCCCCATCGCGCGGCGAGGACTTTTTCAGTGGTTTCGCACGGTTCTTGCGTCTGCCCTTTGGTCGCTTCGCAAGGCACGAGAGCCGTCAGTCTGCGCGGAAAGCCCGTCATTGCGAGGAGCGCAGCGACGTGGCAATCCAAGACGGCCCGGTTGGCAAGATGTCTTTATGGATTGCTTCGCTTCGCTCGCAAAGACCGCAGCGTTTTCACGCAGTCTGCCGGCTTCTTTTGCCCTTCCGTCCCCCTTTGCCCTTCCGTCCCCCTTTGCCCTGCCGCCCCCTTTTGCCCTGCCGCCCCCTTTTGTCCTTCCGCCCCCCTTTGCCCTGCCTTTTGCTTTGTGTTTTGCTTGCGGCTTGCGGGGCGGACGGGCCGGCGGCCGGCGGCGCGGATGGGGGCAGTACGGCTTCCCCTGCCGTGGCTATTGTTTCTGCTGTGGCGGACAGCCCGGAGGCTTTTGAAAGGTCTGTTGTTTTGTACTTTGGGGATATGCAGCCGGAGGGCAGCATCAAGGAGTACGGGGAAACGGCGCGGCTTGTGGCTTCAGCTTTGAAAGCGCATCCCGACGCGGGCGCGGCGCTGCAATGCGGCGATCTTGTCAACGCGGGCGATTCGCCGGAGGAATGGGACGCTTTTCTTGCGGCGGTGGGGCCTGCACTTGGCGGGATCCCCTTCATGACCGCTCCGGGCAACCATGAAGTGACGGCTTACGCGAAAGAGTCCGGCCACAAGCCGCGTTATTATTTGGACGTCTTTGAACTGCCCGAAAACGGGCCGGAGGGCTACAAGGAAGAATACTATTCGTTTGACTACGGCAGCGCCCACTATGTATCGCTCAGCAGCAACTACCTCGACCCGGCGGAATCCTACTCGGACGACGAGGCGGAAAACGCCGCCATCGCCGCGGAGATTGACCGATGGATTGAGGACGACCTCGCGGGGACGGACAAGCCGTGGAAGATTGTGATGATGCACCATCCGGCTTTCCCGCTCGGCGGGACTGGGACGGCGGCGGCGATGCGGGCACGGTGGATTCCGCTGTTTGAGCGGGTGGGGGTGGATTTGCTGCTTGTCGGGCATGAACACAGCTTCATGCGGTCGTGGCCGCTGCTCGGCGGCGCCGAGGACGAAAACGGCATTGTGCAGGTGATGGGGAACGCGAGCGAAAAAAACTATGAGGACGACACGGCTGCGGATTTTGTCGCGTTTGCGATGGGCGGGATTTCCGGCTATCACGCGATTGCGGCCACGCCGGATTCGCTTGCGGTAGAGATGTTTGACAAAAATGGGAAAGCGCTTGATTATTGGGAGAAAACGAAGTGAGGCGTTCAAACCCGCCCGGCCTCCATGAACTCACCAAACGCAACCAGCGCAACATTGCCCATCTCATTGGCTTTCTCCATACAGCCCTTTGCGAATCTGTTTTTCCATCATTTAGTTGCCGACGTAATATAATAAACTGTACCCCGAGCTGTTTTCAAGAACCGGGTCATGCGCGGGCTGCCGCGCGGGAAGGGTACGTCGATCATGAAAAATCCGCAAAGTCCGCAATATCCGCAAAACGGGCGCCGCGTCACGGAGGCCGAGATCGCCTTGCTGGAGCGCCGCCTGAAAGACGAGGAACGCGCCGACGCCACCGTGGAGAAATACCTGCGCGACGCCCGCGCCTTTGCCGCGTGGCTGGACGGACGCCCCGCCACGCTTGACCGCGCCATCGCCTACAAGCGCGGGCTTGCCGCGGCGCGCAAGGCGGCGGGGGTCAACGCCGCGCTCGCCGCGCTCAACAAGCTTTTTGCCTGCCTTGGCTGGGGGGACATCACGCTGCGCCCCCTGCGCGTGCAGCGGGCGGCCTTCAGCGACAGCGGCCGCGTCCTGACAAAGGGCGAGTACGGCAGGCTCGTCCGCGCCGCGGAGGAGTCGGGCGACGCGCGCACCGGCCTCGCCATGCAGGCCATCTGCTCCACCGGCATCCGCGTCAGCGAGCTGCGCTTCATCACCAAGGCGTCCCTTGCGGAGGGCCGCGCCGAAATCACAAACAAAGGAAAGACGCGGACCGTTTTCCTGCCGGGAAAGCTTTGCCGCGCGCTCGGCAAATACGTGAAGGCGCAGGGGATCGCCGAAGGCCCCGTCTTCGTCACAAAGGGCGGCCGCCCGCTCGACCGCCGCAACATCTGGGCCGCGATGAAGCGCCTCTGCGCCCGCGCGGGCGTCGCGCCGGGCAAGGTGTTCCCGCACGCGCTGCGCACGCTCTTCGCCCATACGTTTTACGGCGCGGCCAAGGACATCGCGCGCCTCGCGGACATCCTCGGGCATTCGAGCATCAACACAACGCGCCGCTACATCCTCGACAGCGTCGCCTCGCACAGGACGCGCATCGACGCGCTTGGGCTTGTGAATGGCAATATGACATAACAGCCATTCCGTCGTATCGCTTGATCTGCTTATGCGTCAATTATACGACGCGCGGGGGATTTTGGTCAAATCTTGGGGCGGAAAAGGGCTGGTTTGGTAGTCCGGCGGGGTTTTGGGGCCGAGGCGGCGGGGCGGGCAAGGGGAAAGGGCAATCGTTCATCGCGATATGGGCGCGGGCGTATAGGCCGCGTTGTTTTGCTATGCGGCGGGGGTGGTTTGCGGGCGCGAATTTGCAATCCCACGAAAATCTTTTGCGGAGATTGCGGGTCAAAGCCCGCAATGACGGGCAATTCTCCCACAATGACGCGGGTTTGAATCATCGCAGATCAAGCGATACGACGGAATGGCTGTTCCGTCGTATCAGGGCGCCCCGGAGGCTGCGAATGAATCGCATGGCCGTTATTCAAAAAGTGAATCCGAACAATCCCCTTGAGTTTACGGACGCGCAGCGGCATGCCCTGTGCGGCTCGCGCCTGTTTGCGGGCATCCCGGAAGCCGGCGTCCATACCATCCTGCGCCAATGCGCCGTGTGCCGCGCCCTCAAAAACAAAGACGTCCTCCTGTACGAAGGCAAAAGCGCCGCCCATTGGTGGATACTGCTCGAAGGGCGGCTCGACAGCTACCGCTTTGAGGACAGCATCGCGGGCAAATTTTACATCGATTCCTTTTTGGCGGGCGACTTCATCGGCCTCGACATCTACTATTCCGACCCCGGCGAGAGCCCCGTCCGCATCATCGCGGGCGGCCCCTGCGTCCTTGCGGAGTTTGCGGCGTCGGCGCTGGACGGCATCGAGCTGCCCGGCATCCGCAAAACATTGGAACGCAATTTCAAAACAGTGTTTTCCAACAACAGCATGCGCATGCTGTACCGCGTCAACGCGCTCACCGTCAAACCCCTGCGCAAACAAATCATCGTCTTCCTGCTCAATATGCGGGCAAAGAAAGGCAGCGATACCTTTTATGTCAACATGAACCGCGAACAGCTCGCCGGCTATTTCGGCGTACACGCAAATTCCCTGATCCGCGAGCTCAAAGGCATGCAAGACGCCGGGTTCATCGAATGTGAAGGGCAATATTTCACAGTCCACCCGGACGCCTTCAAAAAGTGCGAGGCCCTCGGCCTGACCTTCGACCCCATGTGGGAATCGGCCGACGGCAATTCAGGCCCTGCTTAAAAATATCAGGATTTTCTCATCAAGGGCATTTGCGGCGGCTTATTTTTCGGTTTCAGAAAGCCTGAGGACTTCCATTGGCATTTCCGTAGAGTTGTGGTCAATGATGCCTTTCGCTTCTGCGGACAATCCCTCGGCATCATCCAAGATATACCGGAGGACAATATTCGCGTCAACGAGTTTCATATTCGCTCGCCGCCGCTGTTGCCCACGCAGCGCTTTCCTGTTCAATCAAAGAAGGGTTCGCATATTTCTTCAATGCCCCGAACACAGAGCGTTTTTCGTGGACATTCCGGCTATCCTCAGAAACAGGGAAAACCAATATTTCAACTTTTTTATGACGCAATGAGCCGGGAAGCGCAACGGCCCCCGCGATGGCTTCGCTGTCAATAATTTTTCTAATTGCTTCCATTTCTGTTCCCCTTGCGCAAAGACCGTATTGTTTGATTTCATTATACGGGGCTTAGAACGAAAACACAAGAACAAAATGGAATATATTTACATCACCGGCTCGTCTGTTTGGTACTCGCATCCTTGGCGCCCTTGGCACACCCCGCAAGTTGATTGTTCTGTTGGGCGGGCGTATAATTGTAGTTGGCAAAGGAGTGATGACGGCGTGAAACTGTATTTGGAAACGACAACGTTCAACTACTATTTCGATACCGAACGGGACGGCCACACCGATACCGTTAGGCTGTTTGAGAAAATCCGCGCAGGGGAATATGAAGCGTATACATCTGAATATGCCGTTGGTGAATTACTAAACGCCTCGGAGCCGAAACAGTCAAAAATGTTAGCGTTGATAGAGAAATACGATATTGTCACGCTGCCGATTACAGACGAATCAAACAGGCTTTCCGATTTATATGTTTCGGAAAACATTGTTCCCGCCCGTTTTCGATTAGATGGGGCGCAGATTGCAATAGCGTCCATATATGAACTTGATTGTGTGATTTCGTATAACTTTCAACACATTAACCGTGTGAAAACAAAACTGCTGACTGACCGGATCAACCACAAAAAAGGCTATGGGACGGTTGTGATCTGTACCGCAAAGGAGATTTTGGAAGATGGATACAGCGAAGAATAACCCTATTGAGGACGAGTTGAATGCGATACGCGTTAAGCTGTATGAGCAAACAAAAGATATGACCACGCCAGAGCAAACTGCGTTCTTTCACAAAATGGCGCAAGATGGTTTGGCGCGGCATGGCATTAAGGCCAAGTACGCCGATCCTGTTTCCGCCCGGCGGTAAATCCAAACAAAGCTTTGCAATCCAACAAGTTTCGTATTCGCTCGCTTTTATCCAAAAGTGATGTCAGCCGTGGCAGGGATTGCGGCTCGGAGGCCGCAATGACAGAGGTAGCGCCACAGTCTGCACCATGAACTGTCATTACCCCTGCGGGGTACGAGAACCTGCAAGCAGGTGCGGGCTTGCCGTTTTTCCGGAAATCCGCCCCTTTTGTGAAAAATCCCAAAGTTTGAAAAAATTCAAAAAAACTTGCAATGTCTAACAATTGTTAGGGATTTATTTTTTTTACCCTGTTATGATATCGCTGATTTACCGCTATTTGAAACAATAGGGAGGTACGAAATGAACTATAGTATCAGAAAGAACAAGTCCGTATGGAAGGTATTGCTTGCGATCCTCGCGCTTGCGCTTGTGATCGGCTTTGTGCCGTTCGGGGCCAGCGCGGCGACAAACCCCGCCGCCAGCGAGCTGGTGGGCCAGGCCGACTACACCGGCTACTACGTCTACTCGCGGAGCGGCCCGATCGATCTGGAAGGCACGCAGCACGTGCTTGTCGAGTTTTATTATCCCGGCACCCTTTATTGGGATATTACCACGCCGTACCTTCCCGCAGGTGATTTGGCAGTCCGCCTTGGCGGCTCGACGACATGGCCGGAGGTCGTGTCGGGTGCCGGCACGGACACCCTGACGGTCGATCTCGGCCCCGCGTATGCCCTGATGACCGGAATCCTCAACATTACTTCGGAGTTTAATGGAGCGATTACGATTGATGGCGACCCCATCGCCGAGATCAGCCTGGATACTGTGGCGCCCACCGGGGTCAACTTCGATGCAAACTCCTTGCAAGCCGAGCAAATCCCGGCAGAAGGGGTAGCAACAGTGAGGGTGAAGCACACTGCAAATGTCCGCGGCATGGTGCATATCGGCCTGTACTCCAGCAAAAATCCGATCGGCCCGCTCTTGCCGCTTTCGACGACAATCGGAAACGCCGGCGTGTACACATTCACGACCCACGCGCATGATTTTGCAAATCAAAATGATGAAGATTTTGCTACTGATATTGTCAATGCCGTGAACGGCTCAGGATCGTTGCCTGCCGGCTATACGATTGCGGTGGACGCAAATGACCCTGCGGTGATTACGCTGACTTCTGCGGATGACACTCAGTTTGTGTGGATTTATATCTTTGACGACGACCTGATCCAGGCTTTGAACAACGGTTCAGCCGGCGGCATTACCTACGATTCGATTGTCACGGCGCTCGGTGTGCTGCCGAATATCCCTGACTACATAAGCCCCCCGACATTGTAAGCAAAGGCCCGTCATTACCTCTGCGGGGTACGAGAACCTGCAAGCAGGTGCATAGGCCCGCAATCTCTGCAAACTATCAGTCGGGATTGCGGCTCAAAGGCCGCAATGACGGACAAAGCCGAGTGCCCGTCATTACCCCTGCGGGGTACGAGAACCTGCAAGCAGGTGCGGGCGCCGACCCGCAATCTCTGCAAACTATTGGTCAGGGATTGCGGCTCAAAGGCCGCAATGACGGGCAAATCAGTCAGATAAACTAATATCATTGCGGGCATAGGCCCGCAATCTCTGCAAACTATTGGTCAGGGATTGCGGCTCAAAGGCCGCAATGACGGATAAATCAGTCAGATAAACTAATGTCATTCCGGGCGCAAAGCGTCCCGGGAATCAATGGTGCAACAATCAGCCGAGTGCCCGTCATTACCCCTGCGGGGTACGAGAACCTGCAAGCAGGTGCGGGTCCTGACCCGCAATCTCTGCAAACTATTGGTCAAGGATTGCGGCTCAAAGGCCGCAATGACGGTTAGCCCTCAAGCGCTGGCTGTTGCACGGAAAGGATTTTTCAGGTGAGGTAAATGGGTATGACGAATAGGCTCGGTTTTCGCAAAGGCGGCAGGGTCGCGAGATTGATCCTGTGCGTTTTGCTTTCTGCCATCTTTGCGTGGTCAAGCCTTGGGGCATTGGGCAGCGGCGTATATGCCGATTCCGAGTTTGATGGCATCGTGTCCGTTTCCGGTGTCACGGCAGGGACGCTCAAGACGAAAGTCAACGAGGTGCTTGCAACCTCTGGCATAACCACACCAACAGCCGCCGACTACCTGAATATTAAATCCTTGACGGTATCCGGACAAATCAATCCGCTAAACGCTACTACCAGTGATGCGTATTTCATACGAAATTCCCTGAAAGGCCTTGAAATCCTTGACCTGGGCAACGCCACGCTGTCGGGAGTTTGGGCATCGGCGGTCAGCCCGACCTCGATTACCACGCTCAAGAAGGTGGTGCTCGGCAGTTTTTTGAGTCCGGCGTGGACGTCTCTTCCTGTTCTCGAAGAAATCGACTTGTCAAAATGCACGAGCCCTCTCCCTGTCGTTCAATCCTGTCCCAAACTCACCAAAGTTGTTTTGCCGACCACTGCGTAT
>JAITMX010000172.1 GCA_031290775.1 Eubacteriales Family XIII. Incertae Sedis bacterium | reverse complement strand
CGTGCTATTGCAAGCCAATTGCCCGTCATTGCGAGGGAGCGTAGCGACCGCGGCAATCCATTATCCACTGGATTGCTTCGCTTCGCTCGCAATGACGAGGCAAGTCTGAACAGTTACAAACGCATCAATTTATTGGCAGTATAAGAAAATCGATTGATAATACAGTCATTCCGGCCTACGAGCCGGAATCCAGTTTCTAATCACTTTTGGTGACATCTAAATCATCTGGATTCCGGGTCAAGCCCGGAATGACAACAGGTACAACAACATCGGATAAAAATTGATGCGTTTGTCCTGTCCGACCCGACGGTTCTGACGGCTCGTATTTTTTGACTCGTATTTTGACAGTGCCATTTTGATAATGGTACAATCGTTTCATGAACGACAAGGAATGGAATGCCCGCGGGCGGCTGGATCTGCTTCTGAAAGCCTTTGAGGTTTCAGGGAAAGATTTGTCCAAGATCATTCATGTAGACGAGGCGCTGATCAGCAAATGGCGCAACGGCAAACGCGCGCTCAAGGCCGGCTCCGCTTCGGCCGAGAAGATCGCGGATTATTTTCTCTCGATCGGCCGGCCGGACAATTTTTCAAAAATCAAAAAACTCCTCTCCGCGTATTACAAAGAGATTGCCGGCGCGCCCGAAGCGGAGATCGCCGTATACTTGAAAAAATGGCTTGCGGATACAGACGCGGGCAGCCGGGACGATATTTTTGCCCCACTGGAAAACAACCCCGACGTAGATGTCGCAATCTCCTACCACTTCCGCAAAAACAGCGGGCGCAGGGCGGCGATCGATTTCTTCAACGACTACGCCCTGCGGCAAACGGAGTCGCTCGAGCTCATCTCTTTTTCCGCCGAGGACGGCGCGTGGTTTTACGAAGACGAAGCCTTCTCGGAGACTTGGTCGGAGAAATATATGCGCATCGTCGCAAAGACCGGGCATATCGTCAAGATCGTCCACCCCGTCAACCGAAGCTACGAGGAAATGGCCAAATCTTTCATCAAATGGCTCCCCATCCATCTGACCGGCCACACGGTCGATTATTTCATACCCAACTATGTCGACGACCCCGTCGTCTATACGTACATATTGATACCCGGGCATCTTGCGCTGATCGGCGCGTCATCGCGGACCTATACAAAACGGCTCGACACATGGATCACAAACGACCGGCACGTCTTGTCCAACATCGAAAAAATCATCCAGGAAAACCTCAACCGCGCACGGCCGGTATTCAAGCGGTACTATGTCGACTCCGGCAAGCAATACCTCAACGAGTTTTCCGGCATGATCTCCATGCGCAACACGCGCTACTTCCATGGGCCGGCCCTGCTCTATGTCCCGATGTCGGACGGGCTCACCGGCAGCATCCTCATGCAAAACGGGCTCGCCGCAGACGAGATCGCCAAATACCGCGAAATGTACGCCCGCTTTTCGCGGATCAGCATCAGCACCCGCAACCGGTACATCTTCAACCTCCGGGCGCTCAAACAGAGCCTTTCCCAGGATGAGGTCGAATTGCACATCCTGACCTACCTGATCGGGCGCAGAATCTCCGTCAGCAACGAGGTCTACCGCGAGGTCATCCGCGAAACGTTTGGCCTGATGCTTGATATCGACACGATCGAAACCGGAATGATCGGCGGGGGGGAGACGGACGCGTTTGAAGACATCCTTGTCATGGCGCAGGAAAACACGGGCGTGCAGTTCATCGGCACAAAATCGGAACGCCCTTTTGTCCTCGTCCTGCGCGAAATGATTTTTGTGGTCGCTGTCATGGAGCACATCAAATCCGTTTGGAACGGAATCCCGCCGCTTTTGAAAAACAAGGAATATATCCGGCAGCAAGTGCAGCTCCTGCTTGACGCGTGACGGCCGCCCCCCTTATCGGCTTGCGGGCGGCAAGTGTCAATCGAATGTCAATCGCTTAAAAATGACAAATCCCCGATTGCCATTGACAGTTTGGCCCGTGTTCACGAAAATGGCATTATATATGTTTATAGTCTGTGCGCGGTTTCAAAGTGCGCAAAATATGGTTGAGCGAAAGAAGGAGAAGTTGAATATGGCAAAACTCAATGCTCTGCTGGATCCGCGCGGTATCCAAGATCGCCAGACGATTACGCTGGCGCACCGTCCCTCATTAGACGAATTGAAAAAAGGCAAAATCCTGTTTTACAACAACACGAAGCTGGGCTTTGTCAATTACATGACGGTCTTTGACCGCATCAAGGAGCGCCTCGCCGAGATCGGCGCCACAAACTGGGTCGAGTACACGGAAACGGTGCGCGGCAAAGACGCCAAAATGCTGGCGGACTACGCGGCCATGCTGGCCAAGGAAGAGCCCGTCGCGGCAATCACGGCCTTTGGCGATATGGGCACGTCCTCGTCCACGACCGTCCTCACGATCGAGCTCGAAAAGCTCGGAGTCCCCGCCGTCTATATGACGGCCCCTCCCGGATCGGGCATCACGGAGGGCGTCGGCGTCTACCGCGCGGGCCAGCTCTGCCTCTGCTCGCTCGATGTCTATCAGGCGAGCACGGCCTTTGAAGTCGCCGCCGAAGTCGACAAACAGTGGGATTACATCATCGGCTCCCTGACGTCAAACGGCGACGCGCTTGCGAAGCTCGCGCACATCGACTTCAAGATGGACAAAGTGCCGCCGCGGGAGGACGGGCTGCTGCCTTTTGTCCTCGAGGCCGACGAAAGCGCGCTGCTTGAGCCGGGCGCCTATCTTGAGGAAGTCTGCGACTACTTCAACGCCGAGCACATCAGCGACGGGCTGCCCATCATCCCGCCGACGCGCGCGCGTTATGAAAAGATGCTGGCCTATGCGCCTTTCCCGGAAGGCTACAGGCTCTGCAACCCATCGGGGCCGTCGGGCAAAGAAGTCACCGTGAAGGACGCGGCCATCGCGGCGGTCATGGCAGGCTGCAAGCCCAACGCCATGCCCATCATCATCGCCGCGTGCAAAGCGATGAACAACAAACTCTACAATCTCAACCAGAGCGTCACGACCTCACACCCGGGCGGCACGCTCGTCATCGTCTCCGGCCCGATCGCGCAGGAGATCGGCATCTCGGGCAAACAGGGCTGCCAAGGCCCGGGCTGGCCGCAAAACGCCACGATCGGGCGCGCGCTCAACCTCATCATCATGAACGTCTTCCGCAGCGTCCCCGGCATCTGCGACCTCGACTGCATCGCGAGCCAGGCGGAGTTCACATTCTGCTTCGCGGAGGAGCCCGATCTCGCCCAGTGGAATATGATCAACGAAGACCATTTCGACAAGGGCACGACGACGGTCTACGTCCTCAAAGCCGAGCCGCTCCATGACATCATCGACTTCCTGTCGCTCGACGGCTATGACTTGCTCGACACGATTACGGCCTGCTGCACGACGCTCGGAAGCAACAACGCGTATATGCCGGGCCCGATGGTCATCTGCCTCACGCCCGACCACGCGATGATGCTCAAGAAAGCCGGCTATACGAAAGAAATGATCCAGGAGCACATCCACACCTATGTCTACCATCAGGTGCCGATGGTGCGGGATCGCGGCCTCGTGCCCGTGCGCCCGGCGAGCTTTGCCAACAAGCACCCGATGCCGGTCACGCGTTTCCCCAAGGATGTCGAGATTGTCACGATCGGCGGCCGCGGCGGGCACTCCGGCGTCATCCTGCCGTGGGCGCTGCACAGCGAAGGCATCGTGGAGCCGGTCGCGCTTGCGGATGGGACGATTGCAAAGAGCATCGAAGATTTTAAGGCCAAATAAGTTTCAACGGAAAGGGCAGGCGTTTTTTTCAAAAGCGCTTGTCTGTTTTTATCGGATCGCCGGCGCGAAAAGCGCACAAGAAAGGAGTTTTTTCAATGGGAGTTGTAGGCAGAAAAGAAGATTACGGCGATTACGGGCGGCTGTACGACGTCATCGTCGCGGGCGGCGGCACCTCGGGCATACCGGCGGCGATCGCGGCCGCGCGCGCGGGCGCCAAAGTGCTTTTGATCGAGCGGACAGGCTGCCTCGGCGGGCAGTTTTCCGTCAGCGGCCCGGCCGGGTTTTGCTACGCTTTCCTGCGCAATTCGCGCGGGCAGCGCGACGTAGGCGGCTTTGCCTGGGAAACCTACCGCAAACTTTTTGAAACCGGGCACGCGCTTCCGCACTATCTCCCCGAAGTGCGCGCCAATTCCGGCTACACTTTTGCTTACGTTGACCCCGACTGGTGGACGCAGCTTGTCTTTGACATGATGGACGAGGAAAATGTCGATCTGCTGCTTGACACGCTCGTGGTGGATGCGGTCATGGACGGCGACACGATCAAAGGCGTCGTCGTCGAGAATGCGGACGGCCGCGTGGAAATCCGCGGCAAAGTCGTCATCGACTGCACGGGCGAAGCCTATCTGTCGGCCAAAGCCGGCGTAGAGACCGTCATGCTCGACGAGGAGGGCTTCCCGCCCCATTCGCTCGCGTTTTCCGTCGACGGCGTCGACTGGGACCGCTTCCTGATGTATGTGCGCCACAATCCAAAGCAATTCAGTTGGCGCGAGATCCAAAACGATTCGGTCGGCAACACAAAGGAACGGATTCGCGAATTTTACGCAAACCTGACCGATATCAAGCAGGTCGGCGAGATTGTTGGCTTTTACGAGCTCCGCGACGCGGCGCTTGAAAACGGCGACTGGCACCCCCACTCGGGGGCGGGCGTCTTTTTCACGCCAAAGGAAGGCGCGCATATCGTCGCGCACCTGCAGCACAGCTCGCAGGTCAGCGACTGCCCCCCAACGAGCGCGTGGCATATCACGCACGCAATCCGCGAGTGCCGGCGCCAAAACAAAATCGCGTGGCGTTTCTTCAAAAATTATGTGCCGGGATTTGAAAACTCCTACATCACGAAAGTCGCGACCGAATTGCGCCTGCGCGAAGGCCCCCGGATCGTGGGCGACTATACTTTCAGGCGCGAAGACGTCATCGAGGCGCGGCTGCATCCGGACGTCATCGGCAAGAGCAACTTCATCGCGGACAGCCAGCACGTCGCGAGCATGGACACGCTGAATGTGATCAAGAGCGGCAAGACGCTCGAAAAATGGCCGCATCACCATGGTTCCTATGACCTGCCCTACCGCATCCTCGTGCCGCAAAAGGTCGAAAACCTGCTCGCGGCGGGCAAGCATGTCTCGGCCGACAGCGCCGTTTACCTGCGCTACATCCAACAGACGATGGTCACCGGCCAGGCGGCCGGCGTGGCGGCGGCAATCTGCGCCAAGACAGGCAAGACGCCGCGCGATCTCGAAAACGACCACGAGGAGCTTCAAAAGGTCTTGGTCGAACAAGGCGCGATCCTGTATCTGCAGGATCCTGACACAATCGAAAAAGTCGGCCATCGCGAAGAAGACTAAATAACGAGAGGTGACAAAATGCCAAAAATTGAAATGATGGATTTCGGAATCAGACAGCATTTGTACCAAGGCACCGGCGCGTCAGGCAAGCTGCCCGAGATTTTGGAGCAAGAAGGCTGGAAACGCGTCATGCTCATCACAGACCCCGTCCTGTACAAAACCGGGGTCGCCAAACCAATCGAAGACTCGATCAAGAAGGCCGGCGCCGAGTATATCGTTTTCACAAATGTGCGGCCCAATCCCGAAGTGCTGACGATCGAACAAGAGGCCATCCCGGCCTATAGGGAGTTTGGCGGCGCGGACGTCGTCGTCGCGGTCGGCGGCGGCAGCACGATCGACACGGCCAAGGGCGTCGTCATCGTAGGCCTGTCCGACCACAAGGTCATGGACTTCACGATCGACAAAATCACGCGCGACCAAAAATTTGGCCACAAAATGCCCGCGCTCATCGCAATCCCCACGACGGCCGGAACCGGCGCGGATGTCTGCGTCAATGCCGTCATCAGCGACGAAAACGACATCAAGCTCGTCGTCGCGCATGACAGCATCCTGCCCGGCTATTCGCTCATGGACCCGGATCTGCTCGCGGGCCTGCCGTTTTCCGTCGCGGCCGCCACAAGCATGGACGCGTTCACGCACGCGCTTGAGTCCCTGACAAACCGCAACGCAAACGACTTCACAAAGACGCACTCCCTGCGGGCGCTTGAGCTCATCGGCGAATGCATCCGCGGCTTTGTCTCAAATCCGTCCGACAAGGCGAACGCAAACAAGATGAGCCTCGCTTGCATGTACGCGGGCTTTTCGCTCGGACAGTCCGGCATCGGCCAAATCCACGTGCTCACGCACCCGATCGGCGAAGCCCCTTTCCACTTGCCGCACGGCGACGCTTGCGCCATGGTGACGCCGGCCGTCATCGAGTACAACGGGCTCGCCGCGAAAGAGCTCTACCTGCAGGCCTACAACGCCCTGACAAAAGAAAACGTGAGCGCCGAAGAGTTTGACGTGCAATACTTCATCGACTGGGTCGTCGAGCTCAACAGCGATCTGCATATCGCAAAGGATATGTCTTTTGAGGAATGGGGCTATAATGACGGCGAGCCTCTGCAAAAGATTCTCGACCATCCGATCACGCAGCTTGCCCTCCAAATCAACACGCCGGCCGGAATCTGCGAATACCCGCGCTTTACGACGCTGAAAGATTTTGAAACCATCGTCAAGCGCACAAATCTGTATTCCAAGCAGCAGGCAGCGATTGCCAAAGCGAAGCAGGCGCAAGCATAATGCTTGCCACGCAAGGAAAGAGGTGATTCATATTGGATGAAAAGACATTGGCCCTGTTTGATGAGAGGGATCGAAACCGCAGCGATTTGTTGGCTTTGAAAACGCCGAAACGAGTGCCCGTATTTACGCTTTTCACATTGGAAGCCGCAGTCGGGCTGACTGATTCGCGCTTGCTCGACTGCCATTACGATCTCCCGCTTGCGGAAAAAGCGCATATGAAGATATGCGAGACATTCTACTCGGACTCGCTGCCTTCCGTCAATCTCAGGTATCCGCCCGTCTACGACATCCTCGGCTCAAAAAATTGGTTGCTCGGGTCGAACGGGGCCGTCCAGTATTCGGGCTTTGAATTCATGGATGCGGAGGAGTACGGCGAGTTTACGGCGTCGCCGTACAAGACGATCCTCGAAAAATATGTGCCGCGCGTGTGCTCGGAGCTGGGCGGCGACCCGATCGCGAACAGCATCACTTTGGCAAAGGCGTTCAGCGAGTACAAAAGGCAGCTTGCAGACCATACGGCAATCTATGTGCGCATGATTGAACGCTTTGGCTACGCGTCGGGCACGATCGCGGGCCCGACGACGGTCGCCCCCTTTGATTTCATCGGCGACCAGCTGCGCGGCATGAATGGGGTCATGGGAGATATTTTCCGCTGCCCGGACAAAGTCGAGGCCGCCGTCAATGCCCTCGTGCCATATATGGTGCGGCTTGCCGCGCCCGGCGAGGCAAAGGATGGCCGCTACTGTTTCATCCCGCTGCATTTTGCCCCGTATCTCAACCAAAAGAGTTTTGACAGGCTCTATTGGCCGTCGCTGAAACAGGTGGTATTGGATGCGGAAAAATTGGGCGTGCGCAGCTCCATGTTTATCGAAAACAACTGGACGCGCTATCTCGATTATCTTGAAACACTGCCTTCCTCCGTCATCGGATGGGTCGACGACGGCGATCCGGCCGCGTTTACGGAAAAATTCGGAAAGAACCATGTATTCGGCGGCTTCTACGACCCGATGATCACGCTCACGCGCAGCAAAGAGGACTGTATCGACGAGGCCAAACGGCTCTGCGATACCTGCATGAAGAGCGGGCATTTCTATTTCACATTCAACAAGAGCATCATGGATATCAAGAGCATCGATATCGGCAAGCTGCAGGCTGTCCTGGAGTGGGTGCGCGATGAAGCGTACTATTGAGCAAACGGGAGGTGCATATATAATGATAGAAAAAGATTATTTGATGGACTTTGACGACTACCTCGCGCGGCATCCTGAGCTTGACCCCGAGATTGCAGAGCGCTTTCGGCCGATTTCGGACGACCTTGACGCGGAGTTTTTCAGCTTCATCATGAGCTACGTCGTGCTCTAAACCGTACTCATAAAAAAAGCCCTGCGAGCGCCAAACATAGGGCCGGCCCGTCTACGTGACGAGCCGGCCCTGTTTATGGAATGATTGATTCGCGTTTAATATCCCGGCAGATAATCCGGGAAATCCGTGTATTTCACGGTGTCGTATTCGCCGTTTGGCGTGACCATATCGCCCGCGATAAACGCGACGCCATACTCCTCGCCCGGGGCAATGAAATCGGTCAGCACCTCGTTTGGCGCTTTCCCTTCCCGGATCATTTGCATGAGCGCCTCATCGACATAACGCGCATACTGCATGGCGTTGAAATAAAGCTCCGCGATCCAGTATTCGTTGACAGCCGGATTGTCGATCCATTCGGGCATGGCGCGCTCGCCGCCGCAAGAGATGAGCTTCGCCTTCGACTGCAGATCGTTGGATTCGATCGCGCGGGCGATACCCACCGCGTAGTCGTCAACTGACGCGTAGACCAGCCACTCGTCGATCTGCGGATTTGCCGTAAAGATCGTCATCGCCATATTGTAGGAGCCTTCCGTGTCATCCGGACGGTTTGGATCCGCTGATACGTCACAGGTAAAGATGTTTTCCTGCGGGAAATTGGGGAACGCTTCCGTAAAGACCCTCTTGTACTCCTGCGCACGGTCGTCGGTCGGGGCAAAGATACCGTTTGTGCCCAGCATCAATCCCACCTTGGAGAAATCCGTCGGGTCAAAACCGATGTCCTCGATCTTGTCGATTGTCCACTCCGCGGGGATACGCCCCATCGCCACCACGTCGGAAAGCACGCCGGGGGCTGCAAACTTGCCGTCCGCGTCCATGACAGGCATCGTCTCAAACGCAAGCGGCTTGCCGGAGGCGGCAAACTTTTCCGCAACGGCCGGGCCGAGGCCGGCATCGACAAGGAAAATCGAAGCGCCGTCGACTTGGTCCATCAACTGGTCGATCTGGGAAAGCATTTTGTCGCCGTCCCATTCCGCGTCCGCGTTGATCACTTTGTAGCCATGCTCCGCGCCCAACTCCGTCAGCGCTTTGAGGATGTTTTGCAGCCACGTAGCCTGCATGCCGCCGCCAAAGTAGGCGATTTGCAGCTCTTCGTCGCCCGCGCCGCCGCTATCCGCCGGAGCCGTGGCTGCCGGGGCCTCCCCCCCGCTGCCGCCCGCCTCCGGGGCATCGCCCTTGCTGCCGCAAGCCGCCAGCACGAATACCATCGCCAGGCACAGCAGGATTGCCAACATTCTTTTTTTCATTGCATAGTCTCCTTTCTCAACTCCAGTATTTCCACGCATTGCGCGTAAAAATCAATCGAAATGGCAGCGGCCTCGCCGGGCGGGCCACGGCTTCGCCTTATGCGGTCTCGTCGTCGAGATGGCGCATCGCCTCTTCTTCGAGGCTTTTGCTGAGGCCCCGCCGCCGTATATAGTCAAAGACCAGCGCGGCAATCAGCAGTATCCCTTTTGCCACGACCTGCCAGAACGAGTTGACGCCAAGCACCGTCAGGCCGTTTGCAAAAGCCTGGATGATAATCAAGCCGATGAAACACCCCACCAAGTTGCCGCGGCCGCCCGTGAACGCGACGCCGCCGAGCACGGCTGCCGTGATCGCGTCAAATTCCCCGCCGCTGCCAGCACCCGGCATCGCCGAGTGCATACGCGCCGTCAGCAGGACGCCCGCGAGCGCCGCGATCCCCGCGCTCATTAAATAGCAAGACATCGCCAGCCTTTTCGGATTCAGGCCCGCAAGCTTCGCGGCAGTCACATTGCCGCCGATCATATAGACGCTCCGCCCAAATACCGTCCGCGCCAGGATATACCCAAAGACGATAAAGAAAATGACCAATATGATGACGGTGATCGGGACGCCGAAAACGCGGCCCGATCCGATGTGCATCAGGCTCTGGTTGGATATCAGCACGGCGCGGCCGCTGCTGAGCAGATACGATGCCCCCGTGCAAACCGACGACATGGCGAGCGTCGCGATAAAAGGCTGCAACTCGAAAACGTTGACAAGCACAGCGTTCGCGAGGCCGACGCCGAGCGCGATGGCCAAGGTGATGAAAAAGGCGACGGGCCACGCGGAAATATCCGTGTCCCGCAGCAGCACCGAGATGATGACGCCGGACAAGCCCGCCACCGTGCCGCAGGACAAGTCGATATGCCCCGCGATCATCAAGTACGTCATGCCGATCGCAAGCAAGCCGATGATCGACGCCGCGTAAAAAATATTCATCATATTTTTGAACGAAAGGAAGTTGGGGTTGATCAAAGTGAACACTATGATGATGGCAATCAGCACGATCAACATCACGATATCGTTGTTGGCGAGGAGCTTGCCGGCGTTCAGCCGGACACGTTTTATTTCCATTATGAAATCAGTTCCTTTCTTCCCTTGTATGTTCACGCATGGCCAAAGCCAATACCTTTTCTTCAGTCGCCTCCCCGCGCGCCAATATCCCCGATATCTTTCCGCCCGCAATTACAACGATATGGTCGCTGATGTTGAGCACCTCGGGCAATTCGGAAGAAATAAAAATGATGCCGAGCCCCTGTTTTGCAAGATTGCACACCATCTGATAGATTTCGGATTTTGCGCCCACGTCGATACCTTTTGTCGGCTCGTCCAAAATCAGGACTTTGAGCTTGGCGGACATCCACCGCCCGAGAATGACTTTTTGCTGGTTGCCGCCCGACAATTCAATGACGATCTTTTCCATGGAATGCGTCTTGATGTTGTAGTCGTCAATCGACCCTTTTGCGATGCCGCGCTCCCTGGCGGTGTTGATAATCCCGTGGTCCGATATCATTTTCAAAATCGGGATTGTCGTGTTTTCCCGGATCGTGCGTTCCAGCACCAAACCCTCTTCCTTGCGGTCTTCGGGGCAGAGCCCGATACCGGAATTGATCGCGTCGCGGGGGGATTTGATGTTGACAGGCTTGCCCTCGACGAATATTTCACCGCTTTCGATCGGGTCCGCCCCGAAAATCGCGCGCATGATTTCGGAGCGCCCGGCGCCCACCAAGCCCGAAAACCCCAAGACCTCGCCTTTGCGCAATTGAAAACTGACATCGCGCACTTTTTTGCTGACAAGGTGGCGGACATCCAAAACGACTTCGCCCTTTTCCGCGTTTCGGTCCAGATTGTTGTAAATATCGCCGAGGTCCCTCCCGACCATCAGTCGGATCAGCTCGGACTCCGTCGCGTCTTTTGTCTCAAGCGCCCTGACAAATTTTCCGTCTTTCAAGATGACGATGCGGTCCGTAATCTGAAAGAGCTCTTTCAGGCGATGCGAAACGTAAAGTATGACCTTGCCCTCAGAACGCAATCGCTCGATGACGCCGAAAAGCACCTCGATCTCCGCGTCCGCAAGGCTGGCTGTCGGCTCGTCGAAGGCAATCACCTGGCTGTTTCGGCGGTAGGCCTTCATGATTTCCACCATTTGCTGGTGCGCGACGGAAAGCGCCCCCACAAGATCCGCCGATCGGATGGGTATGCCAAATTCGTCAATAATCTTTTGCGTTTCCGCGTGCGCTTTCGCAAAATCGACGATCCCAAAACGTTTGCGCGGCAGGAAGTCCATGAAGACATTTTCCGTGACCGTCAAATCCCGGATGAGCTGGCGCTCTTGGTAAATGATGCTGACGCCCGCGTTGATCGCGTCCTGCGTTGTATGAAAAACAATCTCCTTGCCGTTCAGGACCGTCTTTCCGCTGTCCGGGTATTGGGCCCCGCTCATGATTTTCAGGAGCGTGCTTTTCCCCGCGCCGTTTTCGCCGAGCAGCGCAAGAACCTCGCCGCCGTTCGCCCGAAAACTGATGTCCTGTAAAGCATGCACACCGACAAAACGCTTGTCGATGTGTTCAAACTCTACGTATCTCTCCATAGTTTTGATATACTCTCTTCCCTCTCGGAATCATGCAGGCCAAGCAAGCACATTGTCAGTATATTTTATTGCTGATATTTTGGGAAATAACTTTAACGTCATACGCATGACGAAACAATTATAACAGAGACAAAGAGGTTTCGGATATCTTGTTTTTTATTTATGCGTGTGATATTGTTGCTCTTAGCGTAGGCATCAACTGCGGCACGGCATATCCCGGAGAGGAGGGGTTTCGCGATGAAAATGCTCATCGGCGGCGAAAAACGCGACGCGTCAGATGGCAAGACAATCGATGTCGTCAACCCGGCGACCGGGGAATTCATTGACACTGTCCCTGCGGCTTCGCAAGAAGATGTCAATGAGGCTGTACGCCGTGCGCGAAACGGGCAAAAAGAATGGGGCGCAAAATCCCTGCTCGAAAAAGAAACGGTTTTGAACCGTTTCCTGGAATTGCTCGAAACCAACAAGCGCGAAATCATGTTGCTGCTCGCAAAGGAGCAAGGCAAATCGCCGTTCGTTTCGCTGTTTGAGTACAATCAGACGGTACCGATATTTCGCGGTTATTTTGAACAGGCGCGGCGGCTCGACGGCAAGCTCCTCGTGCCGGGCACGGAGCCCGGGCACGACGCGCGCACAAAAGACGACATGATCATGGTGGTACAGGAGCCCATCGGGACTGTTGCCGGCATCGTGCCTTTCAACGCGCCCATGCTTTTGCTCGCTTACAAAGCCGCGCCCGCGCTCGCCGCAGGCAACGCTTTCATCGGCAAGCTGCCGTCCGACAACCCGCTCGGCGCGCTCCGCATGAGCGAGCTCTTGATTGAAGCGGGGATGCCTGGCGACGCGTTCCAGATTCTGACGGGCAGCGGCGCCACCGTAGGCAGTTGGCTCGTCGAGCATCCGGGCGTCGACGCAATCGCGATGACAGGCAGTACGGAAGTCGGCCTTGAAATCGCGCAGAAAGGCGCAAAGCGGCTGGCGCACGTCGCGCTCGAGCTCGGCGGCAATGACGCGTTCATCGTGCTCGAAGACGCAAACATAGAGCAGGCCGCCGCCGAAGGCGTCTTCACGCGCATGGCGACGGCGGGGCAGGTCTGCATCGCGCCCAAACGCTTCCTCGTCCAAAACCCCGTCAAAGAAAAATTCACAGGGCTCGTGCTCGGGCATATGCGCGGCGTCAAAATGGGCTTTGAGCCGGATCTTGAGGGGACACTGGAAAAACTGCTCGGCAGCGACGCGGCGGCGGACAGCCCAAACGTCATGATGGGCTGCCTCATCAACGAAACCGCCGCGAAGAAGGTCGAAAGCCAGGTGGCGCTGACGGTCTCGCAAGGCGCAAAGGTGCTTTTGGGCGGGGGCCGCAACGGCGCTTTCTATGAGCCGACCGTACTCGTGGACGTGACAAAAGAGATGGATGTCGCAAAGGATCTTGAAATATTCGGGCCTGTTATCCCGATTATCGGATTTGACACAGCCGAAGAGGCGCTCGAAATTGCAAATTCCGGCATCTACGGGCTTTCGGGCTGCGTCTATACGGCGGACTGGAAAAAAGGCATGGACATCGCGAGGCGCGCCGAAACCGGCTGCATGGTCATCAACGGCACGACGATGTACCGCAACGCGATGCAGCCTTTCGGCGGGTACAAGATGAGCGGCCTCGGAAACGAAGGCTTCACCACGCTGTCCGAAATGACGCGTACAAAGACGATCGTGATGAAAGGCTTTTATGATACATCCATCTGAAACCAAACAGCAGATCAAAGATTTTGCGCTCGCGCACGCCAAGATCGACAAAATCGGCGTGGCGGGCATAGAGCGCTTTAACGGTGCGCCCGAGGGCTATCATCCGACGGATTTCCTGCCGGGCTGCAAATCGGCGATCGTCTGCGCGATCAGGCTCCCCGACGGCGCGGTGCAGGCGGTCTACCGCATGCTTGAGGACAGGCGCCTGCACCTGCACGGCATCTATCCGGCCTACGGCTATACCGGCGCGGCAAACTATACGCTGCTGTTTGCGGCCATGCGCATTGCGCGCTTTGTGGAGCGGCTCACGGGGGAAGCCTGCGCGCCGATCCCCGCAGGTCCGACGCACGGCGCAAAGACGATGAGCCTCCGGCATAGCGCCGTCGCGGCCGGCATTGCGGAATTTGGCTGGCACGGCCTCGCGATGACGCCCGAATTTGGCACGCGCAACCGGTTTTGCGTGATTCTCACGACGGCGGAGCTGGAATCCGACCCGCTTTACGACGGCCCGCCGCTTTGCGACCCCGTGAAGTGCGGCGTGTGCGCGGCCATGTGCCCGACAAACGCAATCGGAAAATACGACCCGAAACGCGCAAGGAGCTTTGACGTAGGGGGGAAGCCATGCGAATATTCGATGTTTGACGGCAATCGCTGCAAAATGGCGACGTCAGGCATGTTTGCCGAATTCAACGATTCGGGGCGCGACCTTTACGACGTCTTCGCAAACCCCCATCCGATCCATACGGAAGCCGACGGTTTGCAGGCATTTTACTATACCCATATGAATAACAATTTTTTCATGCACGCGACAAGCTGGAAGTGCGGCTATTGCATGATGTACTGCCCGGCGGGCAATTGGAAAGAGCGCTTCTTTGACACCGGGCTTTCAAAGATAGACACCCGCAAATATATCAAAGACTGATGAGCAGAGGCAAAACGACATGACAAACGAAACCGCGAAAATCAAAAAATTCATCCTCGAAGACCTCGACATGGATCTGGCCGGCGTCTGTGACGCGGGGCTGCTTGAAGACGAGCCGGAAGGCCATCGGCCATCGGACATCCTGCCGGGGGCGCGCTCGGCAATCGTGTACGCCTACCGTGTTCCTGACGGCGGCACACAGGCCGCTTTCCGGTATTTTGAAGACGGGAGCCTCCCCGCCAGGGCAATTTACAGCGCCTATAGCGCAGACCTCGCGCCGAACGCGGCGATGCTCTTCCGGACTTTCGACCTCGCCCAGCATATCGAGCGCAGCTACGGATACGTCGCCTGCCCGCTGCCCTCAGGGCCGATGCAGGCCGGCGTCCCGCTGTCCGTGCCCGTCCCCGCTTTCGCGGCGCCTTTCAAGGTCGGTCTGCCTTTCAACATCGAGCGCGCGGCTTTCGCCGCGGGCTTGGGCGACTACGGCTGGAGCGGAAGGCTGCTGACCGAGGAGTACGGCCCGCGCGTGCATTTCGGGGCGGTCATCACATCGATGCCGCTTGAATTTGACGCGCCGAGGGGCGGCGCGCCGATTTGCGGCGGCGAGTCCTGCCTCATCTGCGTGGGGCGCTGCCCCGTGAACGCGATACCGGGCCCTGACACAGGGCAAAGCCGGACGCTCGGCGCGGGCGGCGTGCTTCGCAAAGCGGCCGATGTGCGCCTAAACCGCTGTATCGTCGCGGCGTGCGCGCTCCGCAAAGAATACGGGGGCATAGAAGATTATATTGATTCGGTCGAACATGAAGAGCCTACGGACGCAAGCCTGGCAGAGGCATTCGCGAAAAAGCCCGTCAACCACTGGGAAGGCCTCGACCATTATCCCAAATGGAAATGCGACAAATGCCTCATCTATTGCCCGGCGGGCAAATGGAAGGAGCGTTTCGCGGACAGGAACCTCGCGGCTGATTGATGATGGATACAAAGATGATGGACACCAAGGCGTACAAAATCCGCACCGGCTTTTTTTCCGAAACACCGCACGAATACGGCGGCGAAAATATTTTCCGCGCCGTGGCGTCAAAAGAGGCAAACGAAGCCAAATACTACCTGCTTGACGGGGGCCGCTGGATCCGCCAGGTCGGCTTTGACCAATACGTCACCGATTGGCTGGTCGAGGAGCGCTGGGGCCGTGTCGAGGATGCCGCGACCGGCGAAGAGCTCGGCTTCGCAATCTTGCGCGTAGACCGCGAAAAGGGCCTGCGCCTGCGGACAGAGGCAAGCGGCGCCTGTGCGTGGACGGCGCCGAAAGAAACGCCGCCCGTACTGTTTTCCGCCGCGCAAAAACACCACGCAGTGGATCGGGGCCTGCATCCAGACAGGCACACGGGGGGTGGACACAAGGCAATAATCGACGAGCCTCACTGCAGGAGTTGCCGGATGTGCGTGAAAATCTGCCCCGTCGGCGCGATACTGGCGCCGGATGGAAAGATGCGCATTTCGGCCGTGTGCATCGGTTGCCGCAAATGCGTGAAAATATGCCCTTTTGACGCAATCGTTTTGGATTCGAAATAACCGAATACGCGCACCGCTTGCAACAGTTCAGACACTAACCGTCATTGCGAGCGAAGCGAAGCAATCCAGTGGATAATGGATTGCCGCGGTCGCTGCGCTCCCTCGCAATGACGGGCAATTGCATGGTGTCTGAGCAGTTACAAAGTAACAACTATCCAAAACGTGCCATGCCATGCGCCCATATCGTTTGCCGTATGGGTATGATAAAATAGATATTTATGGAAGATCAACAATACAAAAACACTATACTGCGCCTCGAACGGCAGATCAATCATCTTGAGAAGACGATCGTGCAGGAGCGGGCCATCGCGAACGCAAAAGCAAACCAGCTTGCTGCGCGTATGCTTGCGCAACGGGAACGTGACCGCTATCTGAAACTGCTGCTCGCAAACAGCCCGAACGGCATCTTGCTACTCGACAAAAATGGCCGCGTTGCGTACAGCACAGACATCCTTTTGACAACATTCGGCGTCTTGAATGCCGCAGATGCGATCGGAAAACCGTTAGCCGAAGTATTTGTAAAGTATAATGGGCAGGACTGGGTCAAAAACCTGATTATACTGCACGACGAATCGGCTGAGACGGGTGAGCCGTTTCGCTTTGAAACTTTCGTGCGGCTTGATGAAAACCTCAGCTCGCGCGAATACATTGTCCACATTACCCCGATGACAGACGAGGGACAAAATGCCGCCGGGACGATCATCATTTTTCACGATGTCACGGATCTTGAAGAAGCGCGCGAACAGGCGGAGCGGGCAAACCGCGCCAAAAGCGAATTTTTGTCCAATATGAGCCACGAGATGCGTACGCCGATGAACGCGATCATCGGTATGTCTGCCATCGGCAAGGCGACGGCAGACATCGAAAAAAAAGACTATGCTTTCAAAAAGATCGATGACGCGTCGCGGCATCTACTCGGCGTGATCAACAATATTCTTGATATGTCAAAGCTGGAGGCCGATAGCCTTGAGATTTCCCCGGCGGCGTTTGACTTTGAAGCGCTCGTCATGCGCGTGATCGACGACTTTGCTTTCCGCGCCGACGAAAAGCGCCATCAGCTTTCGTGGGCCGTGGACGAACGCATCCCGAAAACCCTCGTCGGCGATGCACAACGCATTGCGCAGGTTGTCACCATCATCCTTGACAATGCTGTGAAATTCACACCCGAGAAGGGCCGGGTCGCATTGGATGCAAGCCTCGAACATCTCGAAAACGGCCGCTGCGCCATCCGCATCTGCGTGACGGATACCGGGATCGGCATCGCGAATGAACAGCGCACCCGCCTGTTTCGCGCTTTCGAGCAAGCCGAAAGCAGCGCCACCCGCAAATACGGCGGCACAGGGCTGGGGCTCGCGATTGCAAAACGCATTGCGGAAATGATGGGCGGCGATATCGAAGTCGTCTCCGAGCCCGGCAAGGGCTCCACATTTTCGATTACGATGGAACTGGGATACGAGGCTGGGGCATCGGAGGCGGAGAGCCCCGAAGAAAGCGATTTTTCGGGGCGTACGATCCTGCTCGCCGAGGATGTCGACATCAACCGCGAAATCCTCGTCTCCCTGCTCGAGTCCACAAATGTGGCCGTCGAATCCGCAGAAAACGGCGTTCAGGCTGTCGAGCTTTTCAAAGGGGATCCCGGGAAATATGATTTGATTTTCATGGATATGCAAATGCCCGAAATGGACGGGCTTGAAGCGACACGGCTGATCCGGGCATCCGAAGCGATGAATGCGGCAAGCATACCGATCGTTGCGATGACTGCAAACGTGTTTCGCGAAGATATCGAAAACTGCATCGCCGCCGGCATGAACGGGCACATAGGGAAACCCATCATGTACGAGCAGGTGATCTGCGAGCTCAGGAAGTATTTTTCATGACAGCGAAGATCGGCTTCATCGGAGCGGGAAAAGTAGGGTATGGTTTTGGACGCCATATCACGGAGCGCGGCAACCGGGGCTGCGCAAAAAGCGGCTTTGAAGTGGCCGGCTACGTGAGCCGCGACAAAGCCTCGGCATGTGAGGCTGCGGCGTTTGCGGGCGGGCGGGCGTACGGCTCTGCGGCCGGGCTTGCGGCGGAAAGCGACCTCTTGCTGCTGACCGTCCCGGACGGCGCGATTGCGGAGGCTTGGCGGCAGATGTCCGACGAACTCCTGGATAGACAGGCAAGGCGGGGCAGACCCCTTTGCATCGGGCATTGCAGCGGCAGTTTGGGCGCCCGGGTATTTGGCCCCCGCCCCCTTGATGCCAACATTTTTTTCGGATCAATCCACCCGCTCGCGGCCATATACGACCGGACAAGCGCTTACAAAAAATTGGACGGCGCTTTCTTTACGACGGAGGGCGACGAACCTTTCGCGCACTTCGCGGGCGAGTTGCTCTCCGCGCTCGGCAACCCTTTCCGCGAAATCGACGCGGCGCAAAAAACGCTTTATCACGCGGCGTCCGTCATGGTCAGCAATCTCGTCTGCGCGCTCGCATACGCGGGTACGAAAACTTTCAAAGCCTGCGGTCTGGACGACGCCTTTGCTGAGAGCGCGTGGCGCGCACTCTTTCTCGAAAACGCGGAAAACATCGCGGCGCTCGGGCCCGTCCTTGCACTCACGGGCCCGGTCGAGCGCGCCGACGCGGCGACGGCTGCCCGCCACCTTGAGGCGCTTTCGGGCGACGAGCGAGAGAGTTACCTGCTGCTTTCGCGCATACTGGCGGAGGCGGCGCAAAAGAAAAACCCAAGCCGCGATTATTCGGAAATGAAAACACTGCTGAAATGACAAAGGAAAACAAAGACCAAATAATAATCCGCACGGTTTCCGATATGCAAACCTATGCAAGAGCCGCCCGTCTGCGCGGGGAGAGCATCGGCCTCGTCCCGACGATGGGCGCGCTTCACGCGGGCCATCTGAGCCTCGTACGGCGCGCGCGCGCGGAAAATGGCAAGGCGATCGTCAGCGTATTTGCCAATCCCATGCAATTTGACGACCCGGGCGACCTTGCGCGTTACCCCGCAACGCTCGATGCCGACGCACGGGCGGCTTTCGGGGCGGGCGCGGATGCCATTTTTGCGCCGGGCGAGAGAGAGATGTACCCGGAGGGCTTTTCGACATTTGTCGATATGACGGGCATTTCGGACAGGCTTTGCGGCGCCTCGCGCCCTTCCCATTTTCGCGGCGTACTGACCGTCGTCACAAAACTTTTCGGCATCTGTGCGCCGGACCGCGCCTACTTCGGCGAAAAAGACGCGCAGCAGCTTGCCATCGTCAAGAAGATGGCATCCGAGCTTTGCCTGAATGTGGAAATCATCGGCTGCCCTACCGTACGCGAAGCGGACGGGCTTGCGATGAGCTCAAGGAACGCGAGGCTCGGCGCAGATGAACGCATCTCCGCGCGCTGCCTCTTTCGCGCACTGAACGAGGGAAAGGCCATCTTTGAATCCGGCGAGGCCGATCCGGGCGTATTGGCCTCGCATATACGCTCTATCCTTGAGGCCGAACCGCGCGCACGGATAGATTATGTCGGAATCGTCGATCCGCTCACTTTTGAAACCGCCCCCTCCGTACGCGCCGGCAACCTGATTGCGCTTGCCGTTTATATCGGGGACACACGCCTCGTCGACAACACAAAACTATGATGGAACTATGCTGATTGCAAAAAACATCGTGCCCACCCGGCCCGCCATATGATAGAATATCTTATCAAGCAAAACGCAATACTGTGTTTGGGGGAACATGAAAGGAGTACACCATGTATAATGCAAATGTTGGATCAAGCACTCATCCCGATGTCTCGCGCGCGGGCGCCGAAGCGGCCGCGGCGGCAAAACAAGGGCTGGGCGATATCAAACTCGCCTTCGTTTACAGCGGGGTCCAGTACGATCAGGGCTTGCTGCTGGAATCGGTGGCAAGCGAGCTGCCGGGTGTGCCGCTCGTCGGCAACACCTCTTTCACTGGCGTGATTACGCCAAAGGGCTACATCTCATCCGACAACGGTTTTGTCGGCGTGCTTTGCCTTGCGGGCGGCGGCCTGACGGTCGGCGTCGCGGGAAGCCCAAAGGACGGCGCGGACGCGCGGGCTGTCGGCGCCAAGGTCGCGAAGGCGGCGCTTGCGGCCGCAGGCAAGCCGACGGACGGCAAGATCGAAGCGCCCGACTTTTTCTATATGGCCGCAAACCCCGGCGAGGAAGAATTTTTCCTGAAAGGCATTGAGGACGTGATCGGGCGCGCGCCCCTCTTTGGCGGCAGCGCGGCGGACAACACGATTGCCGGCGAGTGGTCGCTGTTCACAGGCGGCATGGTCGCGGCGGAAGGCGTCGCGGTCGCCTTTTTCTGGGACAGCGCGCCGGGCGCCTTTACAAATCTCTTTACGGGCGCTTACGCGGAAACAGAACATTACGGCGTAATCACGAAAGTACGGGGGAATCGCGAGCTCGTGGAAATCGACGGCGTCCCGGCCATCAAAAAATACGCGGAATGGCGTGGCTTTACGGAGCTCGACCCGCTCCTTGGCGGCAATCTGCTCGTGACGACGATCACAAACCCGCTCGGCGTGAAAGACCGGCTCGGCGAGCTCACCGCGATACGCCACCCGATGAACGGGGGCGCCGACCTCTCGATGGCCATCGGCGCAAACCTCGCCGAGAAAACGACGGTCATCATGATGGACGCCTCGGTTGACGACCTCATCCGTTCAGCCTATGAAACCGTTTCGCTGCTGATCGAAAAACACGGGCGGAAGCCGGCGGCGCTGCACCTTGTCCACTGCGGCGGCAGGCGCGCGGGAATCGGGGGCCGCATCGAAGAAGTCGCCGCAGGCATCAAGGCGGCTGCCGGGGACATCCCTTTCATTGTCGAGTTCACCTTTGGCGAATACGGCTATGAAGACGACGGAAACAATACGACGGGCGGGCTGATGCTGAGTTTTACGGCGCTCGGCGCCTGAGGCAGTGCTTGGAAATAAACTTTGCAAATTTGGCGCAGGATTTTTTTCGGCTGGCAAGGCGCAAAACGTAGCTGTACTGGTAGTACAGCGAGGCTTTGGAACGCAGTCAGGCGGAAAAAAGACAAGCCAAATGCAAAGGTTATTTTCAAGCACTGCCTGAGCCCCATAGGTTGCCTATGCGGCGAAGCACTAAGGGAGGGAAATACTATGCAAATGCTTATAAACGGAAAATTCACGGACAGCGTTTCGGGAGAGCGCTTTGACGTGGCCAACCCGGCGACCGGCAAGGTGATTGAAGCTGTGCCGAAAGGGACGCCGGAAGACATACGGGCCGCTGTAGACGCGGCCGTCATTGCGCAGAAAAGCTGGGCGCGCGTGCCCATTTTCGAGCGCGCGAATATCCTATACCGCTTTTTGGATATCGTAGACGAAAACAAAGAAAGCCTCGCCCGGACGCTGTCCGCCGAAAACGGCAAGCCGATCGCCGAGGCCAGGGCGGAGATCGGCAACGTGCGCATCGGGTTTTCGGGCTTTATCGAGCACGCCAAGCATTTTTATGACAGCATCATCCCGGCGGGGACGGAGGCCGGGCAGCAAAACAACGTGCAGCTCGTCACACGCGAGCCCGTAGGCGTCGTTGCCTGCATCATCCCGTTCAATTTCCCCTGCGACCTCTTTGACCAAAAAGTCGCGCCGGCGCTTATGATGGGCAACGCGGCCATCGTTTTGCCCTCGTCGGACAATCCACTGACACTGCTCAGGCTTTCGGGCATGCTGGCGGAAGCCGGCGTCCCGGCCGGCGTTATCGGGTGCGTGACGGCGCCCGGCAAGGTCAAGGCGGAGATCGCCAAGGACCGCCGTATCGGCCTCATCACGCTGACAGGCAGCACGGAGGTCGGCATCGAAACGGCGAAAGCCGCTGCCGAAAACCTCATCCCCTGCGCCCTTGAGCTTGGGGGCAATGACGCGTTCATCGTCCTTGACGATGCCGATATAGACCTCGCGGCGGAAGAGCTCATCTGGGGCAGGATGTACAACACGGGCCAGGTCTGCTGCGCAAGCAAGCGCTTCATCGTGCAAAACGCCGTCAAAGAGGCCTTCACGCAAAAAGTTATCGAAAAAATCAAAGCCCGCAAATACGGCGACCCCGCAGAGGAGGACACGCAAATTGCCTGCCTCATCAGCGAGAACGCCGCAATCAAGACCGAAGGGCAGGTCGCCAAAACAGTCGAACAAGGCGGGAAAATCCTGATCGGCGGCAAACGCAGGGGCGCGTATTACGACCCGACGGTCATTGCGGACGTCCCGAAAGACGCGGACGTCGCAAAGGACATGGAGATTTTCGCGCCGGTCGTCCCAATCATCGGGTTCGGAACGGACGAGGAGGCGATCGAGATCGCGAACAGCTCGGTGTTTGGCCTCTCAAGCTGCGTGTTCTCGCAGGATTTCAAGCGCGCCTGGAAAGTCGCTTCCCGCATGGAAGCCGGCGCGGCCGTCATCAACGGCGCGAGCTTTTTCCGCTCCTTTGAGATGCCCTTCGGAGGCCGGAAATACAGCGGCATCGGGACGGAGGGCGTCATGAGCACCTTTGAGGAAATGACGCGCGTCAAAACAATCGTGCTGAAAAATATTGTGGAATAGCATTCATTGTATTGTAGTGGTTGAGGGGATGGCGACGGGTGATGGCTTGATGAAAACCAGTATCGAAAAAGAGAGAGTCCTATTCATTGTTTTTATCGTCCTTGTGGCGGGCGTGTTTCTCACGGCGGCGTTTTCGCGCGTCTATATGAACCAATACACCCAAATGCTGCAGGAAAACGTTTCCGACCGCCTCATCCAGACGGCAAAATCGCTCGCGGCGCTCGTGACGGAAGAAGAATTGGACCAACTCAGAACGCCTGCGGACGCCGAATCGGCGACTTACGCGGCGGTGCGCGAAAAACTCTTTGAATTTGCGGAGTACAACGACGTCGTATTTGCCTATTATATGCGTATGGCCGGCGACGACTACACCTATATTGCCGACAACGACATCGAGTTTCCCGTCGAAGTCGGCGAAGTCACGGAGCCGGACGGCTATATCATGCATACCTTTGCCGGCGAGGCGGTCAGCACGGTCATGGGCAACTACGCGGGCGTCTGGGAGGGCCTCATGTCGGCCTACGCGCCGATGTACAACAACGACGGGGAGCTTTACGCGGTCGCCTGCGTGGATATCGGGGACGATGTCATGGTCAGCGTGACCCGGCAAAACCAGAGAATCAGTGTTGCGCTCGTCGTCCTGCTCGCAGCCGTCATCCTGGTCAGCATCCTCTTGATCTTCATCATGCGCAGGCGCGCCGCTGAGTACTTTGCGGCATCGATGGCGAAAACCGACTTCCTGTCGCGCATGAGCCACGAAATACGCACGCCGATGAACGCCATCATCGGCCTCTCGCGCATGGGCCGGGATTCGAGGGATATCGACGAGATACACGCGTACAACGAAAACATCATATCAAGCTCGTCCTATATGCTCTCGCTCATCAACAATATTCTCGATATATCCAAAATCGAGGCCGGCCATATGGCGCTTGAAAACATCGATGTCGATTTGCAGCAGCTGCTGTCGGGCGTCCATACGATGATCGCGCCGCAGACGGAGAGCAAGCATATCGATCTGAAATTTGAGATCGACGGCGCCGTGCCTCAATACATCATGGGCGACAGCACGCACCTGACGCAGATTTTCATGAATCTGCTCGGAAACGCGGTGAAATTCACGCCTGAGGAGGGCGTCATCACCTTGTCCGCGAAAATGATCGGGCAAGGCCAGGAGCATTTGCGGCTCGAGTTTTCCGTACGGGATACAGGGATCGGGATTGCGCCGGAAAACATCCAAAAGCTCTTCGAGCCTTTTGAGCAGGAAGATGGCAGCACGATGCGCAAATACGGCGGCACGGGCCTTGGCCTGACCATTTCAAAACTGCTCGTTGAGCTGATGGACGGCACGATCCGTGTCGAAAGCACGCCGGGGAAGGGCAGCAGCTTTATCTTTGATATCCGGGCGGACGCGTCGCAAAACGCTGCAAACGACGGCGAACACACCGCCCTCGGCACGCTGATTACAGACAAGGGCAGCAAGACCAGGCCGGATTGCAGAGGCAAACTGTTCCTGCTCGTCGAAGACAACGACATCAACCAGATGATTGCCGAAAATATGTTCGGGCAGATGGGCGCAAACGTTGAAATGGCGGATAACGGCAAGGAAGGCGTCGAGGCGTTCCTTGCGAACCCGGAAAAATACGACGCGGTCTTCATGGATATCCAGATGCCCGTGATGGACGGTTACGAAGCGACGCGGCAAATCCGTGCAAGCGGATTGCCGCGCGCCGCCGGCATCCCGATCATCGCCATGACGGCAAATGTGTTCCGTGAAGACATCGAGAAAGCAAAAAGGGCCGGTATGAACGCGCATATCTCCAAGCCGCTCGACCCTGACCAGGTCGCCGAAACGATCCGCAAGCACATCAAAATAACCAGGGCATAAAACAGAATCTATGCTTCGAGCAACAGAATGGATTCGGGCGCTATGGAAAGCGCACGGATGTCTTTGGTATCCGTATTTCTGTCTACGATCCACCATATTTCGCCCGCGCCCGCAGCGGTTTTGAAGATGATGTCTTTTTCAAACATACCGTCGATCTCATCGGCAATCTCTATCGCAAACGCATTGATACTTTCCGCCTCTTGGCGCGCAGGCCCGGCCGGCTCGCCGGGCTCCGCCGGATATGCCGAAAGCGCCGGCTTGAAATCATGGGCGCGAATCCCCGCGTGTGTGTGGGTTTCCGAAACAGGCCCTGCGGCTGTCAGCTCGATGCCCCAGTCCTTTGCGAAAAAACGGCGCTCGCCGGTCTTTTCGATCGCGGAAATATTTTTGCAGCCTGTGATGCGCGCGGCGCGGATGTTGCCGGGGCGCGCAAAGACCTCCCTCACGGGGCCCGCTGCCACAGGCCCGCCGCCGTCGAGGATAACGAGCCGATCTGCGATTTTGTATGCCTCATCTCGGCTGTGGGTGACAAGCACGACGGTGCCGCTGTAATCCCGGATGATACGTTTGAGCTCAGCCTGCATGTTTTCGCGCAGAAAGGTGTCCAAGGCCGAAAACGGCTCGTCAAGCAGCAGGGCCCGCGGCCGGCAGGCAAAAATGCGCGCCAACGCCACGCGCTGCTGTTGGCCGCCCGAAAGCTGCACGGGATAGCGGCCCGCAAGCTCTGCCAGCCCATAACGCGCAAGCAGCGCCGCCACATCCGCCGCGGCACAGTCCGCCTTGCCTCGATACGCAATCGTGATATTTTCCCGTACGGTCATATTCGGAAAGAGCGCGTAGTTTTGAAAGAGATAGCCAACGCTTCGTTCCTGTGGGCGCAGATCGATCTTCGCCGCGCTGTCAAACAGCGTCCGCCCATCGTGCGTGATGAGGCCTTCGTCGGGCGAGATCAGGCCCGCGATGCATTTGAGCGTCATGCTCTTTCCGCTGCCCGACGCGCCGAGCAACGCCAGCGTCCCGTCATCCGACGTGAATGCCGCATCGAGCGCAAAGCCCTTGTACTTTTTCCGGATATCCACCCGCAAGCTCATGTGCGCGTTTTCAGCCGGTATCTGCCCGACCGGGCCTCCGTGATGATGCTGATGCCCCAGACGAACAGGAAAGAAACGATCACGAGGATAAGCACGTAGCCGTATGCCTCCTCATCGCGGCCTCCCACGACGGCCGAGTAGATGGCAAGCGGCATCGTGCGGGAAACGCCCGCGATGTTGCCCGCGATCATCGCCGTCGCGCCAAACTCGCCAAGCCCCCTCGAAAACGAAAGGATGCCGCCCGAGGTGAGGCCGGGGGCGGCAAGGGGGAATAGGATTTTGTATGCTATTTTTGATTCCGCAAGCCCGATCGTGCGGGCGGCCTCGAGATAAATCGGGTCAACCTGATCGAACGCGGCGCGCGCGGAGCGGTACATGAGCGGAAGCGAGATAATCACCGCCGCGAGCACGGTCGCCTGCCAACTAAAGACAAGCTTGATGCCAAGCCCCGCGAGCAGGCTGCCGAGCGGCCTGTGCACGCCGAAGATGTAGAGCATGAAAAACCCCGCGACTGTCGGCGGAAGCACAAGAGGAAGTGTCAGGATCGCGTCCGCGATTGCCTTGGCCTGCTCATTCTTCGCGCGATTGATTGCGTACGCCAGCAGCGTCCCGATCACAAAGGTGAACAGGATCGCCACTGACGCCGTTTTCAGCGATATCAGGATCGGTGTAATAACCATCCAAGCAAGTATATCACAAAGCCGCGAAGCTCCCCGCCACCCGGCACGGAAGTGCCGCTACAGCGGCTTAAAGCCATATTTCTCAAACACCGCAAGCGCTTCGGGGCTCCGCAAAAATTCGATGAAAGCCCGTGCCGCTTCCGCTTTGTCGCCGAGGTCCGAGCTCAGCCCGACCGGGTAGACAACCGGCGTCTGAAGACTCCCTTCGGGCGCGGACGCGATCACTTTGACCTTGTCGGCCATGCTCGCCGCGTCGGTCCGATAGACGACGCCGACTTCAGCGCTGCCTTCGGCGACCCAAGTGAGGACCTCTGTCACGTTCGTGCCGAGGCTGGCCTTCGCGTTGACCGCGTCCCAAGAGCCAAGGCTCGTCAGGATTTCCTGCGCGTACTGGCCCGCCGGGACGCTCGCCGGATCGCCGATCGCGATGCCCTCTGCGTCCGTGATGTTCTCGAAGCCCGTGACCTTCGTCTCGGTATCCGTGCCCGTAATGAGCACGACTTCGTTTTCGAGCAGGTTCACGACAGAAGAGCTGTCGATAAAGCCGCCCTCGGCAAGCGCGGTCATCTGCTTCGTTGCCGCCGAGAAAAAGATCTGCGCGTCGAGGCCTTCCTCGATCTGTGTCTGGAGCTTGCCCGATGAATCATATGTCCCGGTTATGGCGACATCCGGATTGGCTTGGTTGAACAGCGGAATCAGGTCGCCGTCGAGCGCGTTTTGCAGGCTTGCCGCCGCAGCGATCATGAACGCGCCCGTCAGACCCGGTTCGGGTTCCGGCTCAGGCGCGGGTGCTTCCTGTGAGGCGCCGTCTGCGGCCGGGGGCTCCGGCGCGGGCGCTTCTTTGCTGCCGCAACCGGCGAGCAGTGCCGCCGCCATGATGAGCGTCAATACGATTGCAAATAATTTCTGTTTCTTCATGTCGTTCTCCTTCTTCTTTGCTTCATTCTTTTGCTTTTGCCATTTGCGCATAAGGCGCACAATATATGAGACTATCACAAATCAACGAAAAAGTATGTTGTTCAAACAACATACCCCCCATTGTTTTTATATTGTAATTTTCAGAGTGGAGCCCGAATGATTTTTGCCTTGCTTTCCGCGTGTCACAGAGCGCCAAACCCGCACGCGGGGAAAATGCAAACCTCACAGCTGAGGCACAGCCCGCCCGGCGCAAGGTCGTTGATATCCCGCTTCGTGATACGCAGCCCCGCCATGACGCGCGGCAGCACGATATCGAGTATCGTGCGCTTTGAGTGCATGACGCAGCCCGGCAGGCCGAGGATGGCGGTATCGCCAAGATAGGCGACGAGAAACATCGCCCCGGGCAAAACCGGCGCGCCGTACGAAACGACATCGGCGCCCGTATTCTTGATCGCGAGCGGCGTACGGTCGTCAGGGTCGACGCTCATGCCGCCCGTGACGAAGACCACATCCGCGCCTTTGCCTACCATGCGCAAAATCGCGTTCGTCGCCATCTCGGGATTGTCGGGCACTGTGAGATGGCCGATGTCTTCTGTTTCGTAGTCTGCAAGTTTTTTGCGCACTACCGGCGTGAACCCGTCCTCTACGAGCCCCTCAAAGACCTCGCTGCCGGTCGTGATGATCGCGGTACGTCTCGGTATATAGGGAAGAACGGAAAGGATCGCACCTTCTCCGGCCGACCGGCCGGCTTCCTCCATCTTGTCTTTTGAGATTGCGAGCGGGATGATACGGGTGCCGGCGAGCTTGTCCCCGGCGCGCACAGGCGACAAATCGTGGCGCGTCGCAACCATGATTTCATCGAAAGCGTTCAGCGCCGCGAGCTTTTCCTTGTCGACGCGCAGAATCCCGCTCCGGCCCGCAAAAATTTCGATCTTGCCTTCCTTGACATCGCCGCGCACAAAACCGTCGCCGCAAACGATATCCGCGAGCGCCTGCGCCGCGTCGTTTTCATGCAGCATCGTGCCGTCATTTTCCCAGACGAAAAGATGCGCCTTGCCGATTTTCAAAAGCTCAGGGATGTCCTCTTCCCGGACGATATGCCCCTTTTGAAACGCGACGTCCTTTGCCCCGCCCGGAATAATCCGCGTGATGTCATGCGAAATGATATGCCCTACGGCATCTTGTGTCCTGATCTCTTTCATCGCTTATCGACTGTCTGTCGATCACCCTCCGCGCAAAAATCCCGGGATCGCAAAATCATTGCCGCTGCCCTCGGCATCGTCGCTAAGGAGGCTTTCCTGACCCGACGCAGGCGCGGGCTCATATTCGCCGTAATCGGCATCGTCACCGCCCTGGCTATTGTAACCGGCATCAAATCCGGTCGTCTGTACACCCGTAGGAGGCCGAAACCCCGCATCGGCCTTGGCAGGAAAATCAGGCGCATCGAGATCGGAAAAGCCCGTCGCGATGACCGTAATCACGATCTCGTCGCCGAGCGAATTGTCAATGGACATGCCAATCCGGACATCCGCCTCGCCATCCGCTTCCTGTTCTATCATGTCGGCTGCCTCGCTGAATTCGAGCATGCCGAGGTTTTCATCGCCCGCAATGCGCAGCAGGATATGCTTTGCGCCCGCAACGGTCGTATCGAGCAGTGGGCTGTTGATCGCGGTCTTGACCGCTTCTTTGACACGGCCTTCGCCCTGGCCCCGTCCGATACCCATATGAGCCACGCCCTGCCTGGACATGACCGATTTGACATCCGCAAAGTCCACGTTGATGAAACCCGCGCCTGTGATGATTTCCGTGATGCCCTGTACGCCGTCCTTCAGCACTTCGTTTGCGACATTCAGCGCCTCGATCATCTTTGTATTTTGATCGCTGAGCAAAAGCAGCTTGTCATTGGGGATTACGACGAGCGAGTCTACGTAATCTTTCAGATATTCGATGCCTTGCTCCGCATAGGCCTTTCGCTTTTTCGCTTCAAAACTGAAAGGCTTCGTCACGATCGCGATCGTGAGGACACCGAGCTCTTTCGCAATCTTCGCCACGACCGGCGCCGCGCCCGTCCCCGTGCCGCCGCCCATGCCCGCCGTGATGAAAAGCATATCGGCGCCGCGTATCGCGTTTTCGATTTCCTGTTGGTTTTCTTCGGCGGCCAAAAGCCCGACCTCGGGATTGCCACCCGCGCCAAGCCCGCCCGTGGCCTTGGCCCCGATTTGAAGCTTGACTTCAGCGTTGGATTTTTGTTCCAGATCCTGCTTATCCGTATTGACCGCGACATATTCTACGCCTCGGATCCCGCACTCGATCATGCGATTCACCGCGTTGCCACCGCCGCCGCCGACACCGATCACGATGATGTTCGCGATCGCTGAATCGGCTGTTTCGAACAAGATACCTTCATGCGCCATTTTTTGTTCCTCCTTGAGCAATATCTCCGAATAGTATACCATACGGATATTTGTATTTAAACCGAAAAAAAATCGACACTGAAAAAATTTTCGCAATGCCGCAATGCCGCGCCCCTTTCAGCGCAGTTCCGGTGTGAACGAGCAGGTTCCGTTGCCGCCAACACTGAGCGTCCCGCGCTCGATGCCCTTTGAATCCAAGTCGGCAATCACGCGCTTGATCTCGTTCATGCCTTTTTCGATATTTCCCAGATCGCCTTCGATGACCAAGCGGTCAAATACATAAGCTCTTGGAATCACGCTGCCGAGATCGAGTTTCTTGATATAAAAATCGTGTTCCGATGCAAATTTGAAAAAATCGAGCCCCGGCTTGAGCTGCCCCGCCTCTTCGGCTTTCATCGGCGTTCCCGGCGCGGGCCCGATCGGCGTGAGGCCTACAATGATAGGCAGGATGGGCGCTTCCTGCGTCAACCTCAGGATCTCGCCGTCAAAATCGAGGATTATATAACCTTCCGCATACTCGATGAGTATATTTTCCGTCCTCTCCTCGAGCACAATCGCCAGCCCGTCGGGCAGGTCCCACTCGACTTCCGCCGAGCGAATATACGGATCTTTTTCAAGCCTCTCTTCAACCTCGGAAACGCGCGTCCTGAAAATGTTGTCGCCGATACTGACCCCTGTCAGCTCGGCCGCCTGTGCCGCCGTATAATGCACATTGTTTTGCACATCAAGCCTGTGAATATCGAAAACGCCCGACCGGAACCCGAGAAACCACAGCCCGAGTATCACAAGTATCGCGATAGAAACATTCAGGAAATAATGTTTCTTTTTGCGCTTGCCGCGCTTTTTCCGTTCAGTTTCCGAATATCTCATCGACGATCGCTTTCACCGCATCGGGTTTTGCAAGCCCGTGCGCCGCCCTGCCCATCGCGTCCGATGTTTCGGGATCCTCCGCGAGGCGCTCTATTTCCGAAGCGAGCCCGCCGCCCCGTATTTCGCCTTCGGAGAGGATCACGGCAGCGCCCGCGTCCGCAAGCGCTTTCGCGTTGTAATACTGATGGTTGTTTGTCACATTCGGGGAAGGGACAAGGATTGACGCTTTGCCGCTCGCCGCGATTTCCGTCACGGTCAGCGCCCCCGCGCGCGACACGATGAGATCGGCCGCCGCGTAGAGTTCATAGATCGCGTCCGCATAGCCCATGACGGCAAGGCCCGCCGGGTCTTCGGAAAAGCGTTCCGTGAGCGTCTTTCTGATTTGCCCATAGAGCTGCGGGCCCGTGATGAAGAAGAAACGGAAACCCGGCATGCCGCCGAGCCGCCCTATCGCGTCCACGGCTGCGTCGTTGATCGCGTCGGCGCCTTGGCTGCCGCCGAAAATCAGCACGCAAACGTCGCTGGCCGCCACGCCGTATTTTTCCCGCAGCCTGTCCCGCTCCGCCGCCGCTTCCGCAAAAGCGGCGCGCACGGGGTTGCCGCTCACGATCAATTTGCCCTTCTCTTTGAAATGTGCCGCCGCCGCCTCAAACCCGATGAAGACCCGGTCGGCGTATTTTTCCGCAAGCTTGTTTGCCATGCCGGGGATGACGTTTTGCTCCTGGATAAACGTGCGTATGCCTGCCCGCCGCGCGAGGCGGATCACGGGGCCGGCGACATGGCCGCCTGTCCCAATGACGGCATCGGGCCGAAACCCGCGCAGTATCTTTTTGATCTCGCCCGACGAACGTGCCAAGGCGCACAGCGCCGCGATATTGTTCAGCGGATTTTTGCGGTCAAAACCGCGCGCGTCGATGAAAACCTGCTCATAGCCGGCGCGTTCTACGAGTTCTTTTCCAATCTCCCATTTTGCGCCGACAAAAAGAACCGCCGCGCCCGGATCGCGTTTTTTGATCCCCTCCGCGATCGCCAGAGCCGGATAGATATGGCCGCCCGTCGCGCTGCTCGCGATCAGCGCCCTCATCCCGCACTCTCCTGGCGCGGGCGACTGCGCCGCCCGGGGGCCTCCGAAGCGTCCCCGCGGGAGATATTGAGCATGATTCCCATGAGGAACATAAACAGGATGATCGCATTGCCGCCATAGCTGATAAACGGCAGGATGACGCCTGTCGGCGGCAATGACGCTGTGACGACGCCGATGTTCAAAATGACCTGAAGCGCAAAAAGGATCGAAATGCCGCCACCCGTCAGCACGGCAAAACGATCCTTGCTGCGCATCGCGATGAGCATGCACCGCCAGATGAGGATGATATACGCGACGAGCACGAGGATGCAACCGATAAAACCGGTCTCCTCCCCGATGATCGCAAAGATGAAATCATTTTGCGCCTCCGGCAGCCACAGCGCCTTTTCGACGCTGTTGCCGAGCCCAACGCCCGTCAGCCCGCCCGAACCGAGTGCGAGAAGCCCCTGCACTGTTTGGTAAAAATCGCCCTGCGCATCGGAAAACGGATCCCAAAAGTTTGTGATGCGTGTAAGGTGTTCGCCCTGCGCCGATTGAATCATGTAAAAAATCCCCGCAAAGCCTAAGGCGGCAATGCCGGCGAGATAGGCAATGCGCACACCCGCGATGAACATCATCACCAGCGCCGTGAGCACGATGATCAGCGCCGTGGACAAATTCGGCTCTTCCTCGATTAGATAGAAATAGACGGCCGCCCCGACGGCCACCGGCAAAAATCCATGCAAAAAGCTCTTGGCCCGATCCGCATATTTCGTGTAATACCAAGCCACGCCGACGATAACGGCAAATTTCGCCCACTCGCCGGGCATGAAAGTCAGGCTGCCGATCTTGATCCAGCGTGTCGCGCCACCAGCCTCGTGGCCGAGCGGCGTATAAAGGATGAGCAGCAAAAACAGCGACAAGGCCACGATGGCCGGCGCGAATTTCATATAAATCCTGTAAGGGACAAAAGACGCGATGATCATCAGGATAAAACCCACCACAGCATAGCGCACCGCAAGCGACAGATAGTAATACGGGCCTTCATTTGCGCTGATCGTGCTGTAAAAACTCGCGCTGAATACCATCACGACGCCAAAAATGACGAGAATCACGACCATCAGCAGAATCAACGCGTCGATTTTGCCGCGTGCTTTGGTCATTTCCACTCCCTCAATTCACAGACCTTTTCTTTGAAATGCGCGCCGCGTTCCTCAAAGCAGCTGTACATATCCCAGCTCGCGCAAGCGGGGGAAAGCAGAACCGTGTCGCCCGGCCTCGCGAGTTCAAAGCCGAGCCTGACAGCCTCGCCCATGCCGCCCGCCATTGTGATTTCCGTCAAGCCCTCGGCTTCAGCGCAGGCTTTGATCTTTTCCGCAGTCGCGCCGAGCAGCAGAAGCTGCCGCACCCGGCCCTTCGCCGCGCGGATGTAATCCGTAAAATCGGCATTTTTGTCGTAGCCGCCCGCGATGAGGATGATGTCCCTCCCGATTGCCTCAACCGCTTTGATCGCGGCGTCGGGGTTTGTGCCCTTTGAATCGTTCACAAAACGCACCCCTCCGATTGTCGCGACGATCTCGAGCCGGTGCTCGACGCCCTTAAACAGCCCCAGAGTCTCGGCCGTGACTGCGGGATCGATGCCTGCGGCAAAGGCGATGGCCACTGCAGCGAGCGCGTTTTCAAGATTGTGCGCACCGGGGATGCGCAGCTCGTCCGCGCCGATCACGAAAACGGTTTTTCCCGCGTCCGCAAAGACGATTTGCCCGCCTTGCGCAAAGGCCCCTGTCGCAAACGTTTTTTGGCGGCTGAACGGGATTTTTTTTGACAGCGCTTTTTCCGCGAGCGCGGCTACCCGTTCATCGTCCGCGTTGTAGACCAAAACGTCGCCTGCCCCTTGGTTTGCGAAGACCTTTGCCTTGGCGGCGGCGTAGTTTTCCATCGATTTGTGGCGATCCATGTGGTCCGGCGTGAGGTTGAGGAAAGCCGCGATGCGCGGGCGGAAGCGTTCCGTCGTTTC
>JAITMX010000151.1 GCA_031290775.1 Eubacteriales Family XIII. Incertae Sedis bacterium | reverse complement strand
CCCATGACCGTCGTCGGCGTTTTTGTGCTCGCCGTCATCGGCAACATCATGAACTTGACGCAGCTCGGCGTATACCCGCAGCTCGTCGTGAAAGCGGTCATCATCATCCTCGCGGTGCTACTGAAGAGCATCAGCGCAAAGGCCACCGATTGATGCGCGAAGTTGTGAAGTGGATAATACTTGGGGCGTGCCCTGCGGCCCCATGGTTATTATAAAGGAGGTTATCGTGGTTATCGTGAAGGAAATGTTTACTGAAAACAAAGGAGGAAACATGAAGAAAAGAATAGCATTGGCAATCGCTGCAGCAATGGTGTTCGCGACCTTGTTCGCGGCTTGCACCAAGACGCCGGACGCGCCTGCCGCGCCTGCGGATGGCGGCAGCGCCGCCCCGGCGCCCGCAGACGAGGGCAGCGCCCCCGCGCCCGAAGGCGCGTCCGCGTACGACCAGCTCATGACGCTGCTCGAAAACCCTGAGAGCGCGCTGGCGCTGTCGGGCGTGCAGCCAAAATCGTACGTGAGCCGCGAGGCTGTCGACAAAGGCCTCGACAATATCACGCCGAAGGCGGTCGGCGACATCAAGATTGCATGGGCGGCGGCTTCTTTGGGCAGCGAGTTCTTTGAGGGCCTTCGGGATTCGGCGCAGTCTGAAGCGGCGAAACTCGGCTTCAAGCCGATTGACCTTCAGTCCGCGGACTTCAACTTGCAGACGCAGCAGCAGCAAGTCGACACCTACGTGACCAATCAGATTGACGTGCTCATCCTGAACGCGGTCGATCTGCATTCAAGCACGCAGATGATCAAGACGGTCATCGACGCCGGCATCCCGGTTCTCGTCACGGGCCCGACGGCCGCAAAGGACGAATACCAGATGATTACGGCCATCATTTCCGGCTCCAATGAGTCCGGCTTCCAGGTCGGCCAGTACTGCGCGGAGCAGCTTTATGTGCCCGGCGAAGTGCTCCGTACCGGCATGATCATTTCAAAGCTCGAGGACGCCGACAGCAACAGCCGCCCCTGCGGCTGGATTGCCGGCTATCTCTTCAAGTCCGCCGAAATCAACGGCACTCCGTATGAGTCCAAGTATGACGCCATTCTCGAGGCGTACAACATCTGGACGGAATACAAAGCCAAGCGCAGCTACGACCTCAGCGACAAAGGCCTCAACCTGACACAGCTCGGCGTTGGCGAAGGCACGTCCGCAGACAATGGCCGCACAGCCGTGCAGGACATCATCGTTGCGGATCCCGATATGCAGCTTCTCGTTTCCGAGATGGACTCGATGGCGGTAGGCGCGATTCCGGAGCTGAAGACCCAAGGCAAAATCCCCGGCAAGGACATCAAAGTCGTGACCTGCGCGGACGCGACGGCGACGGCGCTTGACCTGATCAAGGACGGCGAGCTCATGGCGACGGCGACGAACATCCCGTTCATGGCGGCGACATCGATGGTCGACATCATTTATGACCTGTTTGTCGGCGGGCGCGCGGGCGCCCCGGCCGGCGCCACGACGCCTGCGGACGCGGCAGTGTACTACAACAATCTGCCCGCGACATCTTTCACGCCGACGATCGCGATCACGGCGGAGAACGTCGACCAGTACTACCCGACAGGGGAGCCGGCGCCGTTCAACACGTTTGCGAAGTACGATCCGTACACGCCGCTTTCGATCGACGAGTACAACACGCTGCACGCGAACGACTAAGACTGTTTCAAAGCTAAGGACATAAAACGAGGGGGCGAATCAGGGCCCCCTCGTTTTGCGTATATTGTGAATTTCATGGATTCGGGCCGCGCCCGGAATGACAGCGGTACAGGAGCTTTAGCTCCGTCGTACCACGTCTGCCAGAGATTCAAGCGCTTTAGCGCTTAGAATCTTACGGCTGACAGCGGTGTGGCGGCCTGGCAGCGTCAGTCCATATCCGGGCTGCACTGCACGATGATCTTGGGATACTTGCCCGAGAGGTGCGCCTCAAAAGCGGCCTTGGCTTCGTCGATCGGGAATACCTGCGCGGTGAGGTCGTCAAGGTCGAGGCGGCCGATGATCTGCGCCGTGCGCGTGAACGTATAGGGCGAGACGAATGTGCCGGTGATTTCCAGCTCCTTCATATAGATCTGGTCATAGAGGTTGAGCGGCAGGTTGTAGCCGCGCGCGTACTGGGCGACGTAGATGACGCGCGCGCTTTTCGCGGCGATGCCAAGAAGCAGCTCTGCGGCGCTCGGGATGCCGGAAACCTCGAGCAGGACGTCAAAGCCGCGCCCGTTCGTGATCCTTGCGGTTTCCGCGCGGATGTCGTCCGTCAACGGGTCGAACACATATTTTGCGCCGTATTTCTTTGCGAGCTCCCGGCGCGCCGGATTGGGCTCGAGCAGCGTCAGGTTGGCGGCGCCGTAGAGATTGGCCAACTGCAGATTCAGCAGGCCGATGGGGCCTCCGCCGGAAACGACGACGTTTTGGCCGATTTTGATATGGGTCTTGTCCATAACGCGCACCGCGACGGAAACGGGTTCGATGAGGCAGCCGTTTTTCAGCGATACGTCGCCCGGGAGCACGACGCATTGTTTTTCGTTCCAAAGGACGTACTCGGCCATGCCGGGCTCCTCGGTCGCGTTCTCGCACCATTGCTCCAGTCCGTTCGTGCAATAATAGCAGCTGCCGCAGTAATTGCGGAAATTGCCGCCGACGCGGTCGCCCACTTTGATGCCGGTTTTCAGGCCGGGGCCGACCTCCGCGACGACGCCCGAGAGCTCATGGCCGATGCCGAAGGGCGCGTCCCAGCCGAAAAGGCCGCCGATGACATGCGGATCCGAGCCGCAAATCGCGCAATAAGCGACTTTGATGAGCACCTCGCCGGGGCCGGGTTTTTTGACGGGTACATCGGTGACTTCGACGAGCCCCCTCTTTTCCGGATCGGGGTCTTTCATATTGCCGACTCTGACGGCAGTGACCTGTTTCATGCGATTTACCTCCTGAATAAGCAGTTCATGCGACAAATGTTTTTACATTCTTATAGTATAGCAAATTTCCGCCCGCGTGTTTGTTTTGCACCCATCTTGCACCCATCCTCTTGGTTTCCTTTGACATGCGAACAGCAACGTTTATAATTAGATGAGAAAGAAATATGGATTTATATATTTCAGACAAGGAGATGCAATGAACATAGTATCGCTTTTTAGCGGGGCCGGCGGGCTTGACCTCGGCTTGATGCAGGCCGGGCATAAGATGGTTTGGGCAAATGACTTTGACGCAGACGCAGTCCGCACATATAAACACAATATCGATTCCGTTATCATGCATGCGGATATCAACAATGTCAGCGTAGATGATATCCCTGCGGCTGATGCAATTGTCGGCGGATTCCCCTGCCAAGGGTTTTCATTGGCAAATATGAACAGGAATGTGGATGACGAACGGAATCAACTATACAAGGCGTTTTGCAGAATCGTAAGCGAGAAGAAGCCGAACTATTTTGTCGCGGAAAATGTAAAGGGTATATTGAGCTTGGGCGGGGGCGCCGTGATAGAGCATATCAAAAATGAATTTGAGCGGATAGGGTATCGCGTCAATGTGCATTCGCTAAACTTGGCTGATTATGGGATTCCGCAAACAAGGCAGAGGGTGCTCATATTGGGCCAAAGAAAAGATCTCGGCCCGCAAATATCTTTTTCAGCCCCGGCCCCAACGCATTCGCGCAATGGATATCCTCTCCCCTGGGTTTCGATAAAAGAAGCGATTGATAGATTCCCGAGCCCCGATGAGCCAAACACTGTGCTAAACCATACTTGCTCCGCATATAAAGTCGCGTATAGAAATTTTACCGGGCATAGAATGACTGACCCTGACAAACCATCTCCGACAATACTTGCGCGCGGAAACGGAAAAGGCGGAGTTTGCGCAATCCCCCATTATAATGGAGAACGGAGATTGACGATAAGGGAGAGTGCCGCCGTCCAGACATTCCCGGATGATTTTGAGTTCTTTGGCGGCCTTGGCTCCTGTTATCGCCAAATCGGAAATGCCGTGCCTGTGGCTTTTGGGAAACTGATCGGAAATGAACTGTTCAAGGCGGAAAAGCTGCTGAACGCAGAGAGCTCATATTATGAAGATCGTATCGCTATTTAGCGGGGCGGGCGGACTTGACCTCGGATTTGTAAATGCCGGGCATGAAGTGATTTGGGCCAATGACTGCTATAGCGATGCCGTGGACACTTATATGCGCAACATTGGCGGCCATATCATAAATGAGGATATTGCAGAGGTTGCATCTGAAAACATTCCCGAATGCGATATCGTGATAGGCGGCTTCCCTTGCCAAGGGTTTTCCGTCGCAAATATGAACCGTCATGCTTTGGATGCTCGAAATGAACTATACAAACAATTGATAAGGGTGATTGTCGACAAGCGCCCCAAGTTTTTCCTCGCAGAGAACGTGAAAGGAATCATGAGCCTTGAGAAGGGCGCCGTTTTTCAGATGATTATGGATGACTTCAAATCCCTTGGGTATTCCGTGAAGCACAAACTCTTGAATTCCGCCGATTACGGCGTTCCGCAAAAGCGCGAGCGCGTGTTTATCGTTGGAGTCCGCAAGGATGTGGATTTTGGCTTCTCCTTTCCCTGCGCATCGCATTCAAAGAACGGCGGCGCCTTGCCATGGGTATCTGTGGAAGAGGCGTTTCGCGAGATACCAAACCCCGACTTGCCCAACGAAATTCCAAACCATGAATATTCAAAATACAAGCTAACCTTTAACGGATATCTCGGGCACAGAGCGATAGACCCCAAGGGCCCGGCGCCTACTGTGACCGCAAGGGGGGATGACAAAGGCGGCGTTGTTGTGCTCCCGCATCCAAACAATAAAAGACGCATGACGTGCAGAGAGCTCGCAGCCATACAGAGTTTTCCTTTGGACTATGTGTTTTCAGGAAACAGATCGTCTGTATATAGGCAAATAGCAAACGCTGTCCCTCCCTTATTGGCTTATGCAGTGGCAAAACAATTCAATGAATTCGAGGTGGGCAAGTGTGAATAATGATGTATTTTAAGAATGATTCAAGGCGAAATTTGCGCGGCCGCATAAAGGCCGCAGGTTGGTAAAAAATGCTTGAAAAGGGATTTGTTCCGGCGATTCCATTTGCGGGGTTCAAGTGGAAATGGGCGAGCGTCCAATGCACAGAGGGGCTAAACGACCCCGTTGTTCTTTTGGGGGTGTTATTCAGGATGCGGAAACTTGAAGGCCGGGGGTTGAAATATAGCTCTCCCGAATTTGGAGATGAACTTGTCTCTTTGTCAAATGATATACAGGATTCGGTCGATATCAATTTAGCGGAGCGTGTCGGCGAGCGAAATCTTATCAGAAATTCAGGGCAATACTGGCGTGCCCTGAACTTGATATCCGCCGATGACCATTCAGGGAAAATAAAGCTCACGGAATTTGGGAAAGAGGTTGCCGACAGAAATATTTCACAGGCAGAATTCGCGGCAGCAAATATCCGCACTTTCAAATTGCCAAACAAGATCACGCAGACGGATGAAGAATACAGGCTATGGGCTGGCAACGGTATTGAGATACACCCACTTAAACTGATTCTTGAAATACTCCAACGTTTAGAGAGGGGACAGGAAGACTGCATTTCTGTGGATGAACTGATAAAAATCGTAATCCCGCTATCCGCTTGCAATGCGCGGGTTGTTGACTATGTAAATTTTATAACTTGGTATAGGCGGGATGAGATAGATGTCTCAGGTTGGCCGGATTGCTGTCCTGGGGCAAACGACCAGCGTATTGCAAGAGAATTCCTTTTGTTTCTAAGCAATTATGGGTACATAAACAAAATTGGCGGCAAGTCAAGGCTTGAAGAACGATATGAATACAACCAGGACATTGATGCTGAAATCCGGGATATTCTTTCAGGAGGGACGAAGGATGAAACAATAACGTATGCGCTCGATGCAATAAGGGCAACGGATGCCGTTTCGGAGGTCGAAAGAAAAAGATCGAGGGGCTCTCAGAACAGGCCGAACCAAGCGCGGTTTAGACGAGAGATTTTGGATACATATGAAAGATGCGTGATTACGAATGTCATGATGCCTGAAGTTCTTGAGGCGGCACATATCAAACCTTTCAAATACAACGGGGAGGACACTGTTGCAAATGGATTTCCCATGAGAATGGATGTACACGTACTATTCGATACGGGGCATCTGCGAATCTCCGTCGAGGGAAATATTGAACTGACGAATAGGGCGCGGATGGATTACGGCGCTGCGATACCTCCGCGCATCGTGATTCCCGAGACAATCAATAAGGACTTTCTCCGTTGGAGGTGGGACAACTACGATGGGATTTAGCGCAGCTTGGTATAGGCCCATTCCGCTTCGCAGAGAATGGACAGCCTTGCCTTGGCAGCCACAGACAGCGTTGGACGGCGTTTGCTTCCATTGGCACTTCTTACAAGTCAGCACAGGCCTTGATGAAAGCCTCTGGCGAAAGAATGGGCACGGATGCTTTCTCAAGATGTTTCATATCCCGCGTCACAATATAATCCATTTTCGCCCGTTTCGCGCGTACAGACAGAACGGCGTCCTCATAATCGTGGACAGGCGAGCTGAATCCGTTCAGGCAGTCTCTCTCGGCAATGTCCAATATCCCTATTGCGCACGTAAGCTTCAAAAGCTGTTCTTTTGCTTTTGCCGCTGACGGCAAATGCTTTCGGATCAGATAGTAAATGTCCGTGGCCGAGTTTGCGGTGATGTATGCTTTTGTTTTGCCCTCTGCCGCAAGCAAGAGAATCTGCTCGGCCGCTTCACGGAAAGGCTCCCTTTGGGCGATAGCGTCAAGGACGACATTCGTGTCAATCAAGATTTTCATACCGCGAAAGCCTCCCGTCCCTTGCCTCTTCCAAAGCCACATTGCTCGGAAGAATGCCAAACAACGATTTTATGGAGGCCGACTTGTCTTTTTTCGGCAGCGTGATAAGCGCAACGCTTCGTCCTCTTTTCGTGACAATGACGTCTTCCTTTTCTGCGGCCAAGAGATATTTCCCTACGTTGTTCTTCAGCTCTGTTGCCGTGATAATCACAATGGGCTCTTTTGAAGATAAATGTTATAACCCAACGCATTTGTATTATAATAATGTTCATGAAGGCGGCACAAGCGCAAAACAGGACCGAGATAGTGTGAGCGGCGCAAAAACGGGAAACGAACTTCTCGAGGTTTCGATTGAGGCGGCTGTATCGAAGGCGGGCGCTTCGTGGGTTCGCCTATCCGTGCTCGGAATCCTTGCGGGCGCGTTTATTGCGTTTGCGGCGGAGGGCTCCTCGATGGCGGCGTTCAATCTGCTGGCGGATGCGGGGACGTTTGGGCTCGGCAGGGCGCTCACCGGGGCGGTCTTTGCCGTGGGGCTCATGCTCGTCGTGGTCGCGGGCGCGGAGCTTTTTACGGGCAACGTGCTTATGCTCGGCGCGGCCTTTGCAAAACGCGTCACGTGGGGCGGCTTGCTGCGGAGCTGGGGCATCGTCTACGCTGCCAATCTCGCAGGTTCGCTGCTCATCGTCTGCATGATGGACAGCTCGGGGCTCTGGCACGCCGGCGGCGATTTGCTTGGCGCGGTCACGATCAAAATTGCCGCCGGGAAGACGGCGCTGGGTTTTGAAAGCGCATTTGTGCTTGGCATTATGTGCAACTGGCTCGTCTGCCTTGCTGTCTGGATGGCGTGGGCGGCCGGCGACGTGGGCGGCAAAATCGCCGCGATCTTTTTTCCGATCTGGCTTTTCGTCACATCGGGCTTTGAGCATAGCGTGGCAAATATGTATTATATCCCGGCGGGCATCCTCGCGAAAGCCGTGCCCGCGTATGCGGAAAAGGCGGCGGAAATCGGCGTTTCTGCGGACGCGCTTGCCGGCCTCGGATGGCAAGGGTTTTTTGTGGGCAATCTCCTGCCCGTGACGCTCGGAAATATCGTGGGCGGAGGCGTTTTCGTTTCCTTGGCCTATCTGCTCGCGAACCGCGTATGGACAAAATGGACAAAGAATATATAAGGGCGACGATTTATACGACGACGCAGGGCGCGGAAGCGCTCTCCGCTGTTTTGCCCGCGCTCGGCATCGATGGCTTTAGCATCGAGGACCCCGCCGATCTGGACTTTATCATCGCGTCAAAGGACAAGCTCGCGTGGGACTTTGTCGGCATCGAGGATGCGCGGGGGGCGGAAGGCGGCGGCGAGGCGCGCGCCTGCTTTTATCTTGAAAACACGGATGGCGCGGAAGCTGACGTTCAGGAAGTCCGCGTCGCGCTCATGAAGCTGAAAAGCGATGAACAATATGGGCTGTACGGCGAGGATGCCGATTTTGGGCGGCTGTGGCTCGATACGTCGGTCGTCCGTGACGACTGGAAATACAAGTACAAAGAAACATTCCGTACGTTCTCGCCCTGCGAGGGGATTGTGGTCACGCCGCCGTGGGAAACCGCCGCGGCCGACGAAACGCCAAGCGCCGGCAACGACGCGCTCCGGCTCATCATCGATCCCGGCATGGCGTTTGGCACAGGCTCGCATGAAACGACGGCGCTCTGCCTCAGCAGGCTGAAAGGCCTGCTCAAACCCGGCTACGCAGTGCTCGACGCGGGGACGGGATCGGGCATACTGGCGATCGCGGCGGCCCTGCTTGGCGCCGCCCGCATAGACGCCGTCGAAATCGATGAGGATGCCGCCGCCTCTGCCGCGGGCAATATCGCGGCCAACAACGTTTCAGGCCGGATCGATTTGCTCACCTGCGACATCACTGCGCCCGGCACGCTGCCGGAAGGCGCGCGCTACGACCTCATCACAGCCAACCTGTCGTGCGGAATCCTGAAAACGCTTTTGCCCACATTCAAAACCGTGCTGAAAGAGCATGGCGCCATGATTCTGTCGGGCCTGCTTGACGCGCAGGAGGAGCAGACGCTCGAAGCGTTGGAAAATGAAGGCTTGCGGGCGGCAGATGTCGTGGCGGATGGCGAATGGGTTATGATCGAGGCGCGGAAATGAGAAGATTGTTCACACAGCTCGCGCCGAATATGGATAACACAATACGTATTACGGACAAGCAGGATATCGGCTATATTTCCGTTGTGCTGCGCATGAAAATCGGGGACGATATGTTCTTGTCGGACGGGGTGGGCAAGGCATATGAGGCGCGCATCGCGGCAATCGAAAAAAATGAGATAGTTTTCCGTATCCTTACGGAGATCCCATTTGAGGAAAAACAGAAAACGCGCATCACGCTCTATCAAGGCCTGCCGAAAGGAGCAAAGATGGACGAGGTCGTGCGGAAATCCACGGAGCTTGGCGTTTTTCGCATCGTGCCTGTCGCGACAGCCCGCACCGTGCCGGAGGTGAAAGGCGGCATGCCCGCCGCAAAGCTCGCCAGATGGCGTCGCATCGCGGGGGAAGCGTCGCGGCAATCGCGGCGCGCCCGCATCCCGGAGGTAGGGGATGCCGTGAGTTTTGCCGCAGCGGCGGAAAGCCTTGGCGGCGAGGGCTATGATCTGATTTTTGTGCTGTATGAGCTTGAGGAGGGTCTTACGCTGAAAAGGGCGCTCCGCGAGGGAAGGGACAGGCTGCTGAAAACGGGCCCGGAGTGGTTTCCGAACATCGCGGTATTCATCGGCCCCGAAGGCGGCTTCGAGCGTGAGGAAGTGGATCGCCTGCTGCTTGCGGGCGCGCAGTCCGTCACGGTCGGCGAAACAATCATGCGCACGGAAACCGCCGGCCCCGCCGCCATCGCGATGGTTCTTTATGAAGTGGAATTGTAAAGGAAAGTTGATATGGACGGCAACGAAAAAACGAAAATCGGAAGGCTGTATGACATTCAGGGGTTTTCTGTACACGATGGGCCGGGCATCCGGCTCACATTGTTTCTGAAGGGCTGCCCGCTGAAATGCCTTTGGTGCCATAGCCCTGAATCGCAGGCTTTTAAGAAAGAGCTCAATCGCATGGAACTGAAATGCATCGGCATGGAGGTTTGCGGCAAATGCATTCCCGTTTGCCCACAGGGGGCAATAAGCGCGGGCGCAACAAAAACATCTGTGGATGGCTCCGGTGAAATCACTGTGCCGGATGTTGATCGCAGCAAATGCAACGACTGTGGCATCTGTACGGAAAGTTGCCCGGCGAAAGCGTTGTATATCTGCGGCACGGACTACGGTGTGGATGAAATCATGGAAATGATTCGGCGCGATATTCCGTTTTATGAGACATCCGGCGGCGGGGTGACCGTTTCGGGCGGCGAGTGCCTATGCCAGCCGGACTTTCTGCTTGAAGTGTTGAGGCGATGCCATGCGGAGGGGATACATACAGCGGTTGATACCACCGGATTTGCGGACTGGGCAACGATTGAGCCCATTTTGCCGTATACGGACATTTTCCTCTATGATTTGAAACATATGGACAGCGAAATGCACCAAAAGGCCACCGGAGCGCCCAATGAACGCATTCTGGAGAATGCGAAAAAAGCTGCGGCCGGCGGCGCTAAATTTCAGATTCGCATACCCATCATACCGCTGTACAATGATACGGAGGATGATTTTGAAAAATTCGGCGCCTTTATTTCAGAGCTCGGGGATGCCGTGGAATTGGTGCAGTTGCTGCCTTATCACAAATTGGGCATTGCCAAATGGGGGCGCTTGTCAGCAAAAGCCCCCGTGATTGAGGTGCAGCCGCCAACAGACGAGTTCGTGCAAGCCCGAAAAAAACAATTGGAAAGCAAAGGCCTGCGGGTGCAGGTGCACTGATCAATAGGATAGTTGTTGCATGCCTGTTGCATATGCGACACATCCATTGGATACAATATCGGTTCATGTGCGGATGCGCCAATGTGGAGGCAAAACGCGAACGCGAAGCGCCGCAAAAAATGTTGTTGTTTCGTACTGAATTCACATTGGCACGCAACTTGCGTATAAATTAGGCAGTAGGTTGATTTTTGTTGAGTTGAATTGGCAGAAACAGTTGAGAAAGAAGGAGGAGAAAATGAAGAAAAGAATTTTTGCGATTGCCTTGGCGCTTGCAATGGCCTTGGCGTTCACTGCGTGCGGCGGCGGCAGCGGCAGTGGCGGCGATGCGGGCAGCACACCGGCGCCGGCAGCGGATCCGGCGCCGGCGGATCCGGCGACCGACGAGCACCCGGATTGGATTGAGATGGATATCATCGCCTCGACGTTCCTGCCGGAGGGCAATCCGACCAATGAGTCCTATGCCGCGCTTCAGGCAAAATTGGACAAGTATATGCCCGGCAAAATCAATATCGATGTGAACTATGCCGGCACATTGCTCAGCGAACAGGACACCTATGACGGGCTTCTCAGCGGTACCGCAGATATGGGTATCGTCAGCGTCGCGCGCAATGTCGCCCGTTTTCCGCTGACCCAGCTTTTTGACTATCCCGGAATGGCTTATAATGGTTCAGGTGCGGCTGCCGAAGCGTACTGGAATTGGCTTCAGGCCGAAAAACCCGCAGAGTACAATGACATCCAGGTGATCATGACGCAGGCAACCGGCCCAATGGCATTGGTTTCGACGGCGCCTGTCAAAGAGCCCGGCGATGTAAAGGGCAAGCAGTACAGGGCGGACGGCGTTGTCGGCGAAACCGTAGCGGCATGGGGCGGCATCCCGGTCACGATCGACGATTCCGAAACCTACGAATCCATCCGCAGCGGGCTGCTCCAAGGTTCCTATAGCTTCTACGGCGGCAGCGCCATGAACAAATTGGATGAGGTCGCGACGGATGTCATGCTTTCCCCGCTGACAAACATGTCGTTCTTCTTCGGCATGAACAAGGATCGTTTCAATGAAATGCCGCAGAGCCAGCAGGATGTGTTCATGCAGGCCGCGCTCGAGGCCAGCCAGGAATACACATGGTGGTTCAACGAGCAAAACCTGAAGTCCAACCCCGTCATCGTCGCTTTCTCGAAGCAGATGAAGCACACGCTCATCCCTCCGGGCACACCGGAATGGGAATCGTTCAACGATGCCGGACTGGTCATTCGCGATGCCTATGTGAAGAGCCTCGACGAGCAGGGCCTTGACGGCACCGGCGCAATCGCAAAGATTGAAAAATACGCAGCGGATGCAAATGCAAAGTATTCTTGGGACGAATGGCTTGCCTACTTCCCGCCGTTGACAATGGCTGATTAGGATTTGGCGTAGGGCACACAAGCAGCATGGCTTTGTATTTTTGCAAAGCCATGCTGCGTTGAATAGCAGGAGGAGGCCTATTGGTGGATAAGTTAGTAGACAGAGCCAATACACTCTGGAGGTTTTGGGCGGTAATCTCATCGTATTTCATGGGATTTGTCATTTTGATGATTGTGACCAACGTCATTTTGCGGCGGTTCCTCAATGCCCCGATTTTCGGCTCTACTGAAATCGTTTGCTACTCTGTTTTGGTGGTGTCAAGCTTTGCGCTGGCGCAATGCGAATGGTGCGACGGCAATATTCGGATGGGCTTGTTCTTGGAAAGCATCAAATCGGAGAAAACGAGGAATACGGTTTTGACAATCATCAACGGCGTTTGCACCGCGGGGCTGATTGTCATTTCACTCTTGTTGTTTTCGCAGGTCAATACAAAGTTTCACCACGCCGACATCAGCATTTCTTTGCGGATACCGATGTGGGCCATGTACACAATCCTGTTTTTCGGATTCATATTATTGACAATTTGCTTCCTGACCAAGGTAATCATCAACATTTACACAATCAGGACCGGAATATACTACAGCCTCAAGCAGTACGCAAAAGAGAAATCCGGCGAAGATATGCTGGAGTAGGAGAAAGGGTAATATTGCTTATGACACCATTAATCGTCGGCATTATATGTATGGGCATGTTCATTGCACTCATGTTCATCGGGCTCCCGCTCCCATTTGCGATGCTTTTCCCCGCCGCAATCGGCATCCTGTATATCCGGACGCCCGCGATTGCGGGGCAGATGCTGGCAAACGAGATTTTCAATACTTTCACCAGCTATGCGTTTACGGTCGGGCCGATTTTTGCCATGATGGGCTTTTTCGCCAGCTATTCCGGGGTTGGAACCAATCTGTTCGTTGCGATCAACGCATTTTTGGGGCATAGAAGGGGCGGCCTTGCCATGGCGACGCAGGTTGCCAGCGCGGGTTTCGGCGCTATTTGCGGATCGCCGCCGGCCAGCATCACAACGTTTGCGGCCATCGCCTATCCCGAGATGCGCAAGCTCGGCTACCACCCGTCCCTCGCGGGGGCTTCCGTCCCGGCCGGAGCGGCGCTGTCCGTGCTGATCCCGCCGAGCGGCACATTGATTATCTACGGCATCATCACGGAAAACTCGATCGGACGGCTGTTTATGGCCGGCATCGTGCCCGGCGTGATGCTTTGCGTATTGAATATCTTCGCGATTGCCTGGATGTGCTGGCGCCATCCCGAATGGGGGCCGGCCACGCACAAACACTCGCGGGCGGAAAAAATCGCGTCGCTCAGAAAAGGCGGCCTCATTGAAATCGTGATCGTTTTTCTGATTTCCATGGGCGGCATGTTCATGGGCGTCTTCACGCCGACCGAAGCAGGCGCCGTCGGTGCGTTGGGCATGTTGATTTGCACGCTTGTCACACGCAAAATGAGCAGGCGGAGTTTTGTGAGCGCGATGATGGCATCCGTCCGTACCAATGCGATGCTCTTTCTGCTCCTTGCGGGCGGCCAGATGCTCGGCAAGCTGTTTACCGTGGCAACCATCCCGCAGGTGATTGGGCGTACGATACAAGGGCTTGATATACCGGGATGGGGAATCGTCATTGTCATCTTCGTCGTATTTTTTTTGCTGGGCTTGGTGGTGGACCTGCTTTCCATCGTCATTGTCACGATGCCGATTTTCTATCCGATTGTCGTCAACTATTTGGGCTATGACCCGATGTGGTTTGGCGTGGCGCTCGTATATCTCATTTCGATCGGCGGCATCACGCCGCCTGTCGGCAACGGCATCTTCATCATGAAAGGCGTCATCAATGATGAAGAGGCGACGATCGGGGCGCTTTTCCGAGGCGTCTGGCCGTTTGTCATTGCGGCGGTGGCCGGGTTGCTTGTGATGCTCGCATTCCCGCCGATTGTCACGGCGCTTCCGGACTTCTATTTCGGCCGATGAAAGGCAGGGGCTATGCAAATAACGTATCAAGAAGGAACGGGCGCGCTTTGCGGCGACTGGGCATTGGACAAGGAGCTTGCGCTCCTCGAAGAGGTAGGGTTTGAGGCGGTTGAGATACGCTCGGACCGGCTGACGCGCTACCTGGCAGGCCATTCGATCAAGGAACTCCGCGATTTCTTTGCGAGCAGCAGGCTTCGGCCGATTTGTTCGGGAGGGACGTTTCTGTTTCCGGAAATGTTTCTCGGAAAGACCCCGGACGAAGCGGAGATTGATGCGCAGGTCGTGTCGCGGGCGCTCGCATCCATGGATGTTGCGGAGAAAATCGGCGACAGCGCGTATTTGGTGATCAACCATATTTTGAATTCCTCCGGTTCGCCGTTTATGCAGATCGATGTGCTCGATCAGGACTATCCGTATTCGCGCGATCAGGTCACAGAGTTTACGGCAAGGATTTTGAAGCAATTCTGCAAATTGGCCGACGACCATGGGCTGAACATTGCGTTTGAGCCCGTATGCAGCCGCGGCGGGTCTGTCAAGACGATGGAACATGCGCTGGAGATCATCAACGCTACAGGCTGTAAAAATATCGGGCTTTGCATCGACAGCTTCAATCAGTACACCAAAGATTTTGACAGTGATTTTTCGTGTTACAAGGTTTTGCCGCCCGAAAAGATCATCACGGCGCATATCAATGACGCCGACGATTTGCCGCCGGGCGTTTTGAGCCCGATGGACAGAAGATTTTGCGGGCAAGGCGTGATCGATCTCGACAATTTCATGCAAAATCTGAAGGACATCGGATATGACGGCCCGATTTCTGTAGAGGCGCTGCAGTTTGAGTATTACAAGCAGCCGCTCGAATGGGTGATCAGGGAAGCCTATCGCACGACAAAAGAGTTGGTGGACAAATACAATAATGATATAGTTGAGTGAGACTCGTCATGGTTTTTTGTATACGAGGAGGAAGCAGAGGATGAATAAGAAGCTATTTGTTGTGTTTCTCGCCATTGCGCTCATGGGGGCTTTGACGGCGTGCTCGGATCACAGCGGCGGCAGCACAGGAAGGGGCACGGCGGGATTTGCGGGCGTGGAAGAGGCGCCCGGCGATGCGCTTCCGGATACGCCTGACGATCAGCTGACGGGGCTGTCCATCGGCGATTCGGTGACGCTTGGCGGCGTGACGCTCACGATTGACTCCATCGAAGACGGCCCGGCGGACGCCAAAAGCGAAACATGGAAGATTCATGTGAGTTATCTCAATCACGGCGGCAGAATGCTCACCGTTTCCCCGTTTGACTGGGTTGCGGTATTGCCGGACGGAAGCGAGACGCAGTACGACATGGACGACAAGGGGAATTTTGAATTTGCCACCGTTGCGGAAGAAAAACGGTATTCGGGCAATCTCCTGATTTACAAAGAAGGAAACCCGATAGAAATCAAATACATTCCGACGCAGCCATGGACGGACAAAGTGCCGGTTTGGAAAATCCCATAGGCATCATCCTCGCAGCCATTGCAGCAGGGGTGTTTTGGCTCGTTGCCAGAAGGATACTGGCGGCGAGAAGGAATCCCGGCAACGCGCTTGTAAAAACAGGACGCGCTTTTGAAGAACAAGGGCGTTATCGTGAGGCTGCCAAGTGTTATCAGTCTGCGGAAAGGGAATTTCGCAGACTCGCTGACACGGCAGGGCTCGCGAAAGCGCTCTTTTTGCAGGGCTTGATTTCAAAATGCAATGAAAAATACGATCAGTCCATGGAGTTTTTTCTGGAAGCGGCAGAGCTTTGCCGCAAAATCAAAGACAATGAAAGCCTCGGGCACGATTTCATGTGTATGGGGGAGGCGCAAGAGGAACAGGCGCGTTACAAAAAGGCGGCCTACTATTTTTCGGAGGCTGTGGAGCTATGGCGTGAGCTGAAGATGCCGGACCAGTATGCATATGGGCATTTCCGCCTTGGCTCGGTTTTTGCGAAACAGGACAAGAACGAAGAGGCGCTTGCAAGTTTTGAAAAGGCCGGCAAGGTCTATAAACGGCAACTGAACTTTGAGAGCAGTTCGCAGATTTACATCGAAAAAGCGGTGTGCAAAGCGAAAATGGGCGAGCGGGACGCGGCGCTTGCAGACTACCGCGAGGCTGAGAAAATCTTGCGGCGCGTGGGCGTGAAAGAGGGCGCCGCCGAAATGCGAAAACGGATTCAAGAGCTGGAGGCCTCGGAAGAATAGGCGATTGCAAAAAGAACGAAACATTCCGTTTGCCCGCGGATTGCTTCGTTTTGCCCGAAGGGCGGGATTTGTTCAAACAGACAGCGCAAAGCCCCCATTGATCGGGATGACGGCGCCGGTGATCTGCGCTGACGCAGGCGATGCCAAGTAGACAGCCAGGGCGCCGATTTCAATCGGCTCATTGAAACGGCCGAGCGCGAACGTGCCGTTGATATAGGCAACCTGATCCGGCGGGATCATCTTGGAAAGATCCGTATTCGTGAACGCGGGGGCTATGGCGTTGACGCGGATATCGTATTTCCCAAGCTCGTATGCCATGCACTTTGTGAGCGAGTTGATCCCGGCTTTCGACACGCAATAGGCGGACATATTTTGTGTCCGAACGACAAACTCGGATGAGATGGAGGAAATGTTGATGATGGCGCCGCCTGCCCCGGCATCCCTCATCCGTTTCCCCACGGCAGCAATCATGTTGGCATTCCCGCCCAAATTGAGGCCCATAACGCGATTCCAGTCAGCCAAACCGTCATCGTCAAGCAAATCGCCGACTGCGGACGTCCCGGCATTGTTGACCAAGATGTCGATTCCGCCAAAATCCGACCAGGCGTCATCCACCAACCTTTCGACAGCGGGGAGGGAGGAAACATCGGCGAGGTAACTTTTGCAGGCGCCGCCGAATTTTGACAAGGCGGCAATTGTTTCCGCCGCTTCCGCAATATCGGCGATGGCGATATTGGCGCCGCTTTCCGCCATAGCCAACGCGATGGCCGCGCCGATGCCCTTGCCGCCGCCTGTGACCAGCGCGGTCTTTCCGGAAAGGCAAAAAGCGCCTGTGAGTGTTTGGATAGGTTTAATCATGGATGTTGGCTCCTTTCATATGCGATGGGCGATTTTGTCTTTATCAACTTATATATATGCTATATGCAATTTTCAAGCCAAGCCAAATATTGCTGATTGCTGAAAATAGGTATTGACAAATGGGGAAGTGTAGCATAATGTGCAACACGTGTAGCGCGTGCGACGAAAGCGAGGGTGAGAAATGCGAAATCCACAATATATCAATTACGTAAACGACCCGCAAAGCTATATGAAAAACGTCCACGAGGAGTGGAAAAAATTCATTGAAGGCGGCATCACAAACGGATTGGCGGTTCGCGACGAAGTGCTGGATTCGTGGAAGCAGTCTTTGAAAAACGGTTTGCCATGTGCCGGGACGGGCGCCGCGCTTGTCCTTGATGAAAAGATGATAGCCAAAATCAATCGGAAAAACACATTATTGCTTGATGCCGCAACCCCGGTCATCGATGAGTTTGCCGATATGCTGGGAAAGCGAGATGCAACCAATTGCGTGATCAATCTATGCAATGAGGATACCGTCATCTTGCGGACGGTTGCATGCGACGCGGAAGGCGAGAAAAATGCAATATCGCAAAATATATTGCCGGGCGCCATCCTTGATGAAAAACATACCGGGACGACGGGCGTATCCTTGGCAAGAACGACAAACTCGCCTTATGCGCTATACGGGCCGGAACATTTTCGGCAATCCGCGCGTATATGCAATTGTGCGGCGGCCCCGATCACCAATGTGCGGACAAAGCAGCTCAAGGGCATCATTGCGCTGTCCGGCGAGGATTTTGACATTGTGCCGGATACCATCGGCACAGTCACTTTCATCGCGCGGACAATCGAAAGCAATCTCCTGCTCAGCTATGTCCAGAGGGAAGAACTGCTCGTAGGCCGATTCAAGGAAATGATCAAGCGCGGCGGGGCCGATTTGGTGCTTGCGGTCGATGCGGATCTGAATATCATCGCTTCCTCTTTGGGCGCGCATCCGATTGTCCGAAGCGTTTTGTCTGTAAGGAAATTGGAAAAAAGTGTTTTTCATATTGCGGAAAAGGCCGGTGAAAAATATTTGTACGGGCGGCATTCGGACGGGGCAGATGCGATTTTGACAGAGGGGACAGAGGATTATCACATAGAGTTTCACCCGGTTTACAGGGAGGAAGCCTATATTGGCATGATTTTGCTGGTTCGTGATTTGCGGGAAGGGCTTTGTGCCGGCCAGGCGTCCGATGTCCCCGGAAAACAAGCAAAAACAATTATGGTCGGGCGGAACCCCGCATTCCGGGCGGCTTTGGATATGGCGGTCCGCATCGCGCATACAGATGTCCCTGTCATGATGCAGGGCGAAACCGGCGCCGGGAAGGAAGGTTTTGCGAGGACGATCTATGAGCGCAGCAACAGAGCGGACAAGCCTTATATTGCGATCAACTGCGGGGCGCTCCCCGGCGAGTTGATTGGGAGCGAGCTGTTTGGATATGTGCCCGGCGCTTTTACCGGCGCTTCCCAAAAAGGCAATGCCGGGAAGTTTGAAGCGGCAAACGGCGGGACGATATTCCTGGATGAACTTGGCGCGCTTCCGCTGGACGCGCAGTCCTATCTGTTGCGCGTTGTGGAAGAAAACGAGCTGTATCGTTTGGGCAGCACGAGGTCCATCCCGATTGATGTACGCCTCATCTGCGCTACCAATGAAAATCTGCTGGACCTTGTCAACGCGAAGCTGTTTCGGGCCGATTTGTACTATCGGCTGAATGTGGTTGAAATCAACATCCCGCCGCTTCGGGACCGTATGGATGATTTTCCGGAGCTGATCAGTTTGTTTTGCGCAAAATATGCAGGGGATCCATGCGTAGTGGCGGATGCGGACGTTGCGTTTTTCAGCCAATACCGATGGCCCGGAAATGTCAGGGAGCTGAAAAATGTATTGCATGGCGCGAGTGTGCTTGGGGTCAATGTTGTCGAATATTTGAGAAATTATGTCCGGATTCATATCAAAGCGGACAAGGATGGCGATCATGGCGATTTTCAAATGCCGCCTGCGGGGACGGACGATGATTTGGAGCGTATTGTAGAAGCCTGCGGGGGCAATATCGCGAAGGCTGCGCGGCAGCTTGGCGTCGCGCGCAGCACCATTTACCGCCGCATGCAGCGGAACCCATAGCCGCAACATTTGAATGCGTTGCCATGTTGCTGTCCGGGAAATGCCTGAAAAGCTGCCCTTGGCATGTTTATTGCTTTTAATATTTATGATGATTGTTGTGTTTTGTGCAAGGGTATGGATGAATGGTATGAATGAAACGGCTGTATTTGATGAAATCGCCCAGGTCAGCATTGTGGTGGACGATATTTTTGCGTTTGCAAAACGGTATCATGACGGGTACGGAATCGGGCCGTGGGTCGTCATGCATTTCACGCCGGAAAACACCAGCGATATGGTTGTGCGCGATAGGCCGGAACCGTTTGAGATGTACTTGGGGCTGTGCGACAGTTTGAATGTCCAGCTTGAGCTCATTCAGCCGATCAGCAAAAATACGACGTACTGGGAGTTTTTGGAGAAGCATGGGCCGGGCCTCCATCATGTGTGCATGGGGTCGAAAGAAGGTTTTTCATCCATCATGGAAAAGCTGCGGGCGCGCGGGCATGCGGAAAGGCTGCTCGGCGGCCTTGACAGCGGGGGGATGGCGTTTTGCTATGTCGATTTGACGGAGGACCTTGGTTTGATTGCGGAGCTGGTCAGCCCGCCGGCTGATTTTGTTTCGCCGCCGGCGGCCTGGCGCTATCCGGAGGCACAGCCGCCGGTGTTGAAGGAGGATGTTTTATGAAGCACACGAAAAAGGAGTACCTGTTTCTATATGAAACGATGGTGCGGATACGGGAATTTGAAGAGACCGCCAGAAGCCTGATGCTGGAAGGGAAGCTGGGCGGCTTCCTGCATCTGTATTCCGGGGAAGAGGCTATTGCGGCCGGCGTCTGCAGCGAACTGTCGGATGCGGACTGCATTTGCAGCACGCATCGGGG
>JAITMX010000110.1 GCA_031290775.1 Eubacteriales Family XIII. Incertae Sedis bacterium | reverse complement strand
GCATGGCCGTTGATGCAGGCGATACGGAGGATGACGGCAAATGAAGAAAGAGGTTATTGCCAAAGCATCTGAGATGAAAGGAAAAGGATTATGAAACTGGCGTTGCGCGACGTGGCAATTGGCTACGATAGGGACAAGCCGATACAGAAGTTTGTCAATTTTTCGGTGGAAAGCGGCGAGGTGTGCTGTGTGCTTGGCCCGAATGGCTGCGGCAAGACGACGCTCATCAAGACCATCCTCGGGCTGGCCCCGCTGATCTCGGGGCGGATCACGGCAGATGGCGATGACGTGACAAAGTGGGACGCGATGCGGCTTTCGGATACGATGGCGTATGTCGCGCAAAAACATGAGCAGCCGTTCCCATTCCAAGTGAAGGATGTCGTCATGTTTGGCAGGATCAACAAGGTGCGTTCGCTCGGCGGCCAACCTTCGCGCGAGGACTACAACATCGTCGAGAATGTCATGCAGGAGATGGATGTGTACCATCTGCGGGACAAGCCGTACATGGACATCTCTGGCGGGGAACTGCAAATGGTCATGTTTGCCCGCGCGCTCGCGCAGGAGCCTATGATGATGATCCTCGACGAACCGACTGCGTCCCTTGACTATGGCAACGCGGTGCGCGTGATTGAGAAGGTGCGATCGCTTGCCCAAATGGGCCTTGCGGTGATGATGATCACGCACAACCCCGACCACGCCTTTATGACGGGCGCAAACGTGGCTTTGTTTATGCGCCATGAGATCATGAAATTTGGCAGCGCGTTTAACGCCATCACACGCGAAAATATACAGGAAGCCTACGGTACAAAGGTAAAAATCGTGGAATTCACCCACGAAAATCAGGAAATCATGCGGATGTGCGCGCCGGAATTCGGCGGGAACGAATGAAAGGAGAAAGACATTGATTGACGAAACAAGAGCAGGGCAGGGGGCGGAAACGCTCAAAAAGATCGTGGACAACATCGAAACGGTCATCGTCGGGAAGCGCGAGGCGGTGGAGCTTGTGGCCATCTCGTTCATCGCGCAGGGCCATGTGCTGATTGAGGATATGCCGGGCACGGGCAAGACATCGCTTGTGTCCGCGCTTGCGAAGTCCATCGACTGCGGTTTCAAGCGCATCCAGTTCACGCCGGACGTCATGCCGTCCGATGTGACGGGATTTTCAATCTTCAACCAAAAGACGCGGGATTTTGAGTTTCGGCCGGGCGGCATCATGAGCAATCTCGTCCTTGCTGACGAGATCAACAGGGCTTCGGCAAAGACGCAGTCAGCGCTTCTCGAAGCGATGGAAGAGCGCCAAGTGACGGTTGACTCCGAGACCCATGTGCTGAGCGAGCCTTTTATGGTTTTGGCTACCGAAAACCCCATTGAGCAATACGGGACATACCCTTTGCCTGAAGCGCAGCTCGACAGATTCCTGATCAAATTGGCAATCGGCTACCCCTTGCTTGATGAGGAAGTGCATATCGCGCTTGAAACAAAGGCGGCCAAAGCGCGGATTGCCCCGGTCGCGTCCGCAGAGGATGTCCTCGGCCTTCGCGAAGCGGCGGAGGATGTGTATATCTCAATCCCGGTCGCCCGCTATGCCGCGCAGATTGTGCATCTACGAGGACGATGAAAGAGTGCACAAGCGGCGCTTCGCCGCGCGGCACAATCGCCCTTGTGAACTTGGCGCGTTCCCACGCACTTTTGCGCGGGCGCACTTATGTGCTGCCCGACGACATCAAATACCTTGCGCCTTATGTGCTCGGGCATCGCATCATCCTGACGCATGAGGCAAGGATTGCCGGGCGCGACCCGAAAGCTGTCATCACGACGGTGCTGGACTCGGTCGCGGTGCCGGCGCTCACGGAAGAAGAGGCGAAAGGGCTTTCATGATGGCAAAGGCAAAGCAAAGAAAGAAACGGGATTTGGAGCAAAAACGCGCGCTGCGTACCGCCATTCGGAAAATTTGCGCGTGCGGCATCGTGCTGTTCGTCTGCCTGATGCTTGCGGTCTGGGTGGGGAACGCGGACTACAAGGCAACGGCAATCGGTTGGGCGCCGTTCGCCGCTGCCGTGTCCGCCATCTTGGGGGCATGGATTTATCTACAGGCGCTAAAGCGCGGGTTGCAGTTTATGGAAGTGTCCGATCTCGGCGATTGCAAGCGCGGGGAAGATATCTCGTTTGTGCTGCGTTTCAAAAACACCATGCCGCTGTTTTTCTTCCGTATCGAGGCATATATCTATATGTCCGATTTGTTTGGGAATACGGCAAACGAGAGCATGACCACGCTTGCGCTTGCACCGTTCGAGCAAAACGAGATCAACTTCACGATGCGCTTTGAGCATATCGGCACATATAGCGCGGGGCTGAAAAAGGTTGTCGTCACAGACTATCTCAGGCTTTTTTCCGTCACGATGGAAAACCCGAAAAAGCATTTGGTGCAGGTCACGCCGAAACTGCAGCCGCTGAGCCATATTGACTTCTCCAATGAAGCGTCCTTGGAAACATTCAAAGCGAGAAAATCCGCCCTGTCCGATTCGTTGGACTATTCCTATGTACGCGGCTATGTGCCGGGGGACCCGCTGAAAACCATCCATTGGAAACTTTCCGCGCGTACGGAAAACTATATGACAAGGATTTTTGAGGTCTATACCAATCCGGGCGTATCCATCATCATGGATTTCTATGCGCCGGACAGCCGTGCGAAAACGCTGATGGGTATGTTTGACGCCGTGGCGGAAACGGCATTTTCTGTGGGGCGCTACGCGCAGGCGCAAGGAATGGAAACCGAAATCCATTTTACGAACAAATACGGGGAGTGTGTGCGCGAAGTCGCTTGGCAGCAATCGCGGCTCCCAAAGATCATCGCCGATATGCCGCGTATCTCCAACAAGGAATCAAGGCAGATCGACGCACTCGAATTGCTTGAGGATCAAATGAAGTCGCAATACGGCCAAAACAATCTGATTGTATGTACGGCAAACCTATCATCACGGATGATATCGGAGCTCATCGAGGCGAAAGCAAGGCGCCGTGAGCCTATGCTGTTCGCAGTCGTGCCCGGCGATCTCGTCGGGCGTGAACGAGAGGACTATTGCGCGGCGCTCGGGCGGCTTGACGCTGCCGGAATCGGGTATGTGGTCCTGTCAAAGTCAGAAGAACTGCTGGGGGTGGGCGCATGATGGATGAAAAGAAAAAGATACGGCGAAGGCTCTATTTCCAGTCGGCCATCCCCGATCTTGTTTTGGTATTGACCGTAAGCACGGCGCTATGTTTCACGGTTTCCTATGCGTTTCATAGCGCTGAGCCGTATCGAGGGGATGCGTTGTTGACCGCAGGGGCCATGCTGCCGATGGCCCTCGCGCTTTTTGTCGGCTTGTGGTCAAAGAGGGCGATTGCCCTATCGGCGGCTTTGGCCGCTGTGATTGCCATCATCACGGTCGGCGTAGGCGCTTTTGCCATGCCGGATGGAGTAGGCATCTTTGAAAACGGCAGCCTCAACGATACTTCGGAAAACTATGTGATTTTCGCATTCATCCTTGCCGTGACGCCGATCATCGTATTCCTGCTTTCACGCCGCAGGGCCTTTGCCGTGATCCTGCTTGTTTTTGGCATGCTCGCCTGCGGTTTCGTGCAGTTTCTTTACCGGGATTTCGTATCTGCTGGGGGTATGGTTGCTTCGCTTGTCGTCCTGTTCGGCGTGGCGATGATGTTTATCTACCAAAGTTACAAACAGAGCGTATACCAGGCCAATCGCGTGAAACGGGCATCGTTTGCGGGGGCATTTGGGTTTTCGATGCTGCTCAGCGCTGCTTTTGTGCTGATTGGGCTGCTCGCGTTTTACGGCGTCGTGGAAGGATTGGATCTGTCCACGCCGGAAATCAAGCCGTTTCAGGAATACCGGGCGCGTCCGGAGATCGAGCGGTCCGGCGCGACAACAGATATGCTGTTGCCAGATAAAAACAATACTACGGACAATACGAATGACAACACAGAAAATGCAAGTGATGATGCAGAAGGCGGAAACAAGTCTGACAGTTCGGATAGCGCTTCAGGCAAAAACGAAAATCTTTTCAATGGGATTGCGCAGTTTCTTTCCGCATTTAATATAAGCAATTGGAATCAGGACTACAATCCGTTTGGATATCATTTTCCGGAATGGACGAAATATATTTTTCCTGCGGTGGCTGGCGCTCTCGCCGCCTTTTTTATTTTGTTTTGGCGATACCGCCGCAAGCTGCGGCTGAAACGGCTTGCGGAAAAGCCGTATTCCTATCGCGTCTGGTATCTGTATATGTTTTTGATTGGGCGGTATAGACGGCTCAAAATGCCAAAACCCGCCTATCTCACGCCGCTTGAATTCGCGGTGGGGGCGCAGCGCGTGATGCTGCCGTTTGCGGAGGGGACAGGCGGCGTGGATTTCATCGACGTGACCGACGCCTATCAGAATGTTTGTTATGGCGGGCAGGAAGCGACTGCGGAGGACTACGGCCGGATGGAAAGCTACTATACGGCTTTCTTTGCGAACGCAAGGAAGCACGTCGGCGGGTTCAAGTGGATTTGGAAGTTTTGGCGGATATGAGGAAACAAGAGCCGCCGTGCGATGAATGAAATAGATGTTATTGGTTATACGAATGAACAGGAGGTTCAAAATGATGCATGACGGACAGGGAAAGATTAAAGGCCTGAGTTTGATTGCTCTGTTTGTTACTGTCCTGCTGCTTTTCGGGTGCGCGCCAACTCCGCAATACGAGGTCGAATCCTATGACGCGCTGAAAGGCGAGTTCGCGGGCTACCCGGACATCATTTTTCCTGATATCACGAAATATGAGGCCATTCCCGACATGCGGTATGTTATCAATTACACCGGATACGCGCGGCGTCCGTACAGTTTCGAATGCTACGGATACCCGCGAAGCGAGGGTATTGATTCAGCGCTGTCATCAATTGTAATCTATGTTTGCCCGACTGTAAAAATGCTTGCCGGCCATGACCAGCAACCGCCGCTTTATGCCAATACATTGTATCGGGGGATAGAAATTCGAAGCGGCGTATATGACCGGGCCGAGTCGATTGCCGACAACACACATTTTCCGAAAGGCTATATTTACTATGTTGTTGTATATGCGTTCGATCTGAATAGCTATCGCTACCAAATTGAAGGCAGTTTGGAATATTTGCCCGACGAGCAGCAGGGTCTTGATATCGAAGCTGAAGCCGCGAAAGCGCAAGAGGAATTGCTTGTTATCGTTGACTCCATCATGGATCAGGGAGGCGTCCTATGAAAAAAATACCCGCTTTTGCGCTGGCGGCATTGCTTGCCCTTTTGTTGATTGCCGCAGTAACGAACCTTTTTCCACC
>JAITMX010000121.1 GCA_031290775.1 Eubacteriales Family XIII. Incertae Sedis bacterium | reverse complement strand
CCACAACGAATTCGGGATCGTTCGACGAATGGTATCGTTTCAGCTCCCGGATTTCGTATTTTCGTCCAACCAACTCCATATCGTCCTCCTGTGCTTTTTTCTATAATCCGCGAAAATGCCGTATAAAATCGTTGTTTCCGCGGATTACGGGTAATGATGTATTTTTGATTATAGGGCATATATCCGATAAAATCAACGTTTTTTTGATTGTTGGAAATATGGGTAAAAATAAATCCCGCGGAAATGATGTAAAAAATCGGTATTTCCGCGGATTATAGGATTTGCGTTTTGCTTCGCGAGCAGATTTGTACGGGTTCTATAGAACGGCGTATGCGGAAGGGTAAGGAACTGTCATAGGCGTTTCTTCAAAAAACCGATGACGGCGTAGGCGAGCGGGGTACCGCAGACCGCTTCGATGACGAGTTTGACGAGATACTGCACTCCGATCATGACCAAGAGGTCGCGCCCGCGCACAACGCCCGCAAAGGCGAGGACGCAGAAAATCCCCGTGTCAAAGACATAGCCGATCATAGAGCTTCCGATTGTCCGCATCCAAAGAAAGCGCCCGGCCGTCCATGTCTTGATACGCTCCATGAAATACGCGTTGGTCAGTTCGCCGGCAAGGAAAGCTGCGAGGGACGCGGCCACGATACGCGGCACATACGTAAAGACCGTGTCGTAGGCGTTCGCTGTTCCTTGCAGATATTCCGGCGCGGGAATAAGGACGCCGATGCCGGTGGCGGCGACGAGGACGACGTTACATAGGAATGTCAAGAATACGACTTTGCGCGCTGTGCGAAAGCCCCAAATCTCGGTCAGGACATCTCCGAGCATATAAGCGAGCGGGAAAGTAACGGTACCTGCGTCAATCAAGGCTGTGTCAAACACGCCGACGATTTTTACGGCCATGATGTTGGCGGTCAGATAGGATGTGACCATCAGGGCCGCGATAACGACAAGGGGTGTGAAACCGCCTTCCCGGTTTTTTTGGACAGGGTTTTCCGGCACCTGTTTGTTCATGTTCGTCGCCTCCGGAGAATAGTATAACATCATGGGTTTGCGGGGAGTAAAAAATTTTTGCAAATAATATTTCAAATAATGTTTCAACTTCAAAAAAATGTGTATATATAGTTCAGGGGGAAAAAGAAAATATCGGGGAAGATTTTGCAAGGGGGACTGGGGGAGCGTGCAAAATTCGCCCCGATATTTTTTACTGTAATATCCGTTCACAAAATCACAATGAAACAGAATCAAAAATAGGCGGCGGGGATAGCGACATTTGGCGCCAGTCGTTATATAATAATACTATGTTGGAAATCGGCTGGCGTCGGCGGCGCTTTGCGTTTGTGCGATGCGGTATTGGGAGGGAACACGAATGAGCGAAAAATACGTATATCTTTTCAGCGAGGGAAACGCGGGGATGAAAAATCTGCTTGGCGGCAAGGGGGCCAATCTTGCGGAGATGACGGGGCTCGGCATGCCGGTGCCGCAGGGCTTCACGATTACGACGGAAGCTTGCACCAAATATTATGAAGACGGCGAGCAAATCAGCGAAAGCATCCGCGCGGAGATTCTTGAATATATTGCAAAGCTTGAAGCCATTACGGGCAAGAGGTTTGGCGACACGGAAAACCCGCTGCTCGTTTCGGTCCGCAGCGGATCGCGCGCGTCGATGCCGGGCATGATGGACACAATCCTCAACCTCGGCCTCAATGAAGCCGTTGTCGAAAGTTTTGCGAAAAAAACGGGCAACCCGAGATTTGCCTACGACTCTTACAGGCGGTTCATCCAGATGTATTCCGACGTCGTCATGGAAGTCGGCAAGGCGTATTTCGAAAAGCTCATCGACGCGATGAAGAAAAGCCGCGGCGTGTTGCTCGACACGGAGCTGACGGCGGACGACCTGAAAGAGCTCGCCGCGCAGTTCAAAGCCGAATACAAGGGCAAGGTCGGCGCGGACTTTCCGAGCGAGCCCGCAGAGCAGCTCTTTGGCGCGATCAAGGCGGTCTTTCGCAGCTGGGACAACCCGCGCGCGATCTACTATCGCCGTATGAACGACATCCCCTCGGACTGGGGCACGGCTGTCAGCGTCCAGTCCATGGTTTTCGGCAACATGGGCGAGACTTCGGGCACGGGCGTCGCGTTTTCGCGCAATCCGTCGACGGGCGACAAGGGGCTCTATGGCGAGTTTCTCATGAACGCGCAGGGCGAAGACGTCGTCGCGGGCGTGCGCACGCCGCAGGCCATCGACCGGCTCAAACAGCAAAACCCGGCGGTCTACGACCAATTTGCAACAATCGTCGACACGCTTGAAAAGCATTATAAAGATATGCAGGACATGGAGTTCACGATCGAGGACGGCACGCTTTATATGCTGCAGACGCGCAACGGCAAGCGCACGGCCGCGGCCGCGCTGAAGATCGCCTGCGACCTCGTCGACGAGGGCATGATCGACCAAAAAGCGGCTGTGCTGATGATCGACCCCAAACAGCTCGACGCGCTGCTGCATCCGCAGTTTGACGCGGACGCGCTGAAAAAAGCCGTGCCCATCGGGCAGGGGCTGCCCGCATCGCCGGGCGCCGCCTGCGGGCAGGTCGTTTTTTCGGCGGAGGACGCGATTGAGTGGTCGCGCGGCAAGGGCGCGGACGTCGTGCTCGTCCGCCTCGAAACCTCGCCGGAGGACATCGAAGGCATGAACTACGCAAAAGGCATCCTGACGGCGCGCGGCGGCATGACGTCCCACGCGGCTGTCGTGGCGCGCGGCATGGGCACCTGCTGCGTGTCCGGCCTTGGGGAAATCAAATTTGCCGCTGACGGGAAAAGCTTTGAGCTCGGCGGAGGGGTCTACGCCGAAGGCGATTATATCTCGCTCGACGGCTCTACGGGCAACGTGTACGGCGAAGCGGTCAAGACCGTGCCGGCGGCCATCGGCGGCTACTTTGAGCGCCTCATGGGCTGGGCGGACGAGTACCGCACGATGAAGGTGCGCACAAACGCCGACACGCCGCAGGACGCGGCGCAGGCGCGGCGCTTCGGGGCGGAGGGCATCGGCCTCTGCCGCACGGAGCATATGTTTTTCGAGGCGGACCGCATCGCGGCAATCCGCGAGATGATCGTTTCAAAGACGGTGGAGCAGCGCAAAGCGGCGCTCGCAAAACTTTTGCCCATCCAGCGCGGCGACTTCGAGGGCATCTACGAGGCGATGGAAGGTCTGCCGGTCACAATCCGCCTGCTCGACCCGCCGCTGCACGAGTTTTTGCCGACGGACGAGGACGACATCAAGGCGCTCGCCGCCGAGATGAAGATGGACATCGCGGAGCTCAAAGCGGTCATCGCGTCGCTGCATGAGTTCAATCCGATGATGGGCCATCGCGGCTGCCGCCTCGACGTCACCTACCCGGAGATTGGCGAAATGCAGACGCAGGCCATCATCGAGGCCGCCATCAATGTAAAGAAACGCCACCCCGGCTGGGGCCTTGTCCCCGAAATCATGGTGCCGCTCGTCGGCGACCTGAAAGAGCTCCAGTACGTCAAAGGCGTCATCACGGAGACGGCGGACCGCATCATCAAGGAGGCGGGCATCAGCCTCAAGTATTTGGTCGGCACGATGATCGAAATCCCGAGGGCCGCCATCACCGCGGACGAGATCGCGAAAGAAGCGGAGTTTTTCTCCTTTGGCACCAACGACCTGACGCAGATGACCTTTGGCTTCAGCCGTGACGACGCGGGGGCATTCCTCGGCGCTTACTACGACAAAAAAATCTACGAAAACGACCCGTTTGCGCGTCTTGACCGGGATGGCGTCGGCAAGCTCGTGGAAACAGCCGTCAAGCTCGGCCGGCAGACGAGGCCCGACATCAAGCTCGGCATCTGCGGCGAGCACGGCGGCGACCCTTCGTCAATCGAGTTTTGCTGCCGGATTGGGCTCGCCTACGTTTCCTGCTCGCCGTTCCGTGTGCCGATCGCAAGGCTCGCGGCAGCGCAATCGGCTCTCAAAAATACATAGGGGCACAATGACAACGAGGACATTTTTTCAAATTTTCATACGGGCTGCGGGGCTGATTACAGGGCTTGTGGTCATACAGCAGCTGATTGCGATGAGCCTTTTCGGCATCGTGTTTGACTGGTCTGCCATCCCGCAGCTCGTGCTCGCAAATCTCGGCGTCGTGGCGCTGTGGCTCTATATCCGCGACCCCGACAAAAAAATCCCGGTCTTTGCGGCCGCCATCGCCGCCTTTTTCCTGGCGGCGTGGCTGCGCGCCGTGCTCATCTACCTCGGCGTGCTGCGTTTCGTGGCGCCGCCCATTGTGGCGTTCCTCGAAAAACAGCTTGCGGCCATCGTCACGGTGTTTTCGACGCCGCAGTTTGTGCCGACCGCAATCGCGGCGGTGATCCTGCTCCTCCTCATGCCCAAGGTCAAAGCCGTCTACCGCCGCCTCATATCAAACTGATCGATCAGCGCTTCCTTAGCCGAAGTATCTTGCCAAAAGGCCCTCAAAACCTTTTCCGTGGCGCGCTTCGTCCTTGGCCATCTCGTGCACTGTGTCATGGATCGCGTCATATCCAAGCTCTTTCGCGCGTTTTGCGATATCGATTTTGCCCTGCGTCGCGCCGTGTTCGGCGGCTTTGCGCAGCTCGAGATTTTTCTTGGTGCTGTCCGTGACGACCTCGCCGAGCAATTCGGCAAAGCGCGACGCGTGGTCGGCCTCCTCGAAAGCGTAGCGTTTGTACGCCTCCGCGATTTCGGGATAGCCTTCGCGGTCGGCCTGGCGGCTCATTGCCAGATACATGCCGACTTCCGTGCACTCCCCGGCGAAGTTCATGCGCAAGCCGTCAACGACTTCCGCGTCAAGCCCCTGCGCAACCCCGATCTTGTGTTCGTCCGCAAAAGCGAGTTTCTCGCCGACTGCCTGTTCCGAAAACTTTTCGGCGGGGGCTTTGCACTGGGGGCAGATGTCCGGAGCCGCGTCGCCTTCGTGCACATATCCGCAAATGCTGCATACAAATCTTTTCATGTTGTTTCCTCCTCTATGAACTGTGAATGTTTGTTGTTTCTAAATTGGATAATATCACTCCACATTAAACATGTCAACCTTGTTTTTAATTGACACCTTGTTTTTAATTGACGTGTTGATTAACCACACGAATTATTTCCAGTTTCTAAGGAAGTGGTGAAAAATAAAGTGGACAAATTTGGCGCAGGATTTTTTTCGGCTGACAAGGCGCAAAACGTAGCCGTACTGGTAGTACGGCGAGGCTTTGCACCTCTGCTGTCCGT
>JAITMX010000044.1 GCA_031290775.1 Eubacteriales Family XIII. Incertae Sedis bacterium | reverse complement strand
CCGCCTGACTGCGTTGCAAAGCCTCGCCGTACTACCAGTACGGCTACGTTTTGCGCCTTGTCAGCCGAAAAAAATCCTGCGCCAAATTTGTCCACTTTATTTTTCACCACTTCCTTAGCCTTACACCGCGCCCGCGCGGACTTTCAATTCTTCCCAGCGCCGGTCGATGTCGTCCTGGATGCGCCCTACGAGCGCCTCGTTTCCGGGCGCGAAAAGATGTTTGAAGCGCCCCTGCAATTTCAAATATTCCGTGACGGGCAATTTGTTTTTTGGCTCGTAGTTGAGTGTCCATTCGCCGTCCACGACTTCAAACAGCGGCCAGACGCAGGTCTCGACCGCCGCCTTGCAGATGTCCATCAGGTCGGCTTCGGCGTAGCGCCAGCCGCGCGGGCACGGCGCCATCACATTCAGAAACGCGGGGCCTTCCGTATAGATGGCCGTCTCCGCCTTGTGGTGCAGGTCCTTGAAATTGCCGATGAAAGTCGTCTGCGCCACGTAGGGGATGCGGTGCGCGGCCATAATCGCAGTCAGGTCTTTTTTGTACTGGGGTTTGCCGTCCGACACGCTGCCGATGGCGGATGTCGTCGTATCGGCGTAAAGCGGCGTCGAGGACGAGCGCTGGATGCCCGTGTTCATGTAGGCTTCATTGTCGTAACAGACGTAAACCATGTCCGTGCCGCGCTCCATCGCGCCCGACAGCGATTGGAAGCCGATGTCATAGGTGCCGCCGTCGCCGCCGAAGGTGATAAATTTGTAATTTTCGCCGAGCTTGCCTTTTTTCTTTTTCGCGTTGTATGCCGCGACCACGCCGCTCGCCGTGGCAGCCGCGTTTTCAAAAGCCGTATGGATATAGCTGTCTTCCCAAGAGGTGTAGGGGTAGGTCATCGTCGAGACTTCGAGGCAGCTCGTCGCGACCGTGACGACCGCCTTGTCCTCGGGCCTGAGCGCGCGCATAACGGCGCGTACGGCCACCGTCGAGCCGCAGCCCGCGCACATCCGGTGCCCGGGCGACAGGCGCTCGGGCCTGTTTGCGATTTCTTTTAATGAATATGCGTTGTATGCCATGTTCGTTTCCTTATTCCCGCTGTCCCATGTGTTTGAAGTAGGGGATGTCCGCCGCCGGTTTGCCCGCGAGCCCCGCAAGCTCCCCGTACAAAGCCTCAAAATCCTCGACGCGCGCGTCGCGGCCCCCAAGCCCAAAGACGATGTTGATCGTCTTGATGCCGTCCGCCTTGCCATAGAGCGCCATGCGGACCTCGGCGCCGAGCGGGCCGCCGTTTGCGGAAAAGCCTTCGCTGCGGTCCATGACCGCGAGGGCGCGCACGCCCTTCAGCGCCGCCGCAAGCTCGGCGGCCGGGAACGGCCGGAACACCCTCAGCTTGACGAGCCCTGCCTTGACGCCCTTTTCGCGCAGGCGGTCGACAGCCACCTTGGCCGTCCCCGCCGCGCTGCTCATAATCAGCAGCGCGAGCTCGGCGCCTTCCATGCGGTATTCCTCAAAAAGCCCATAGCCCCGCCCAAACGTTTTTTCAAAATCCGCCGCCACGTCCAAAATCACCTTCCGGGCGCGTATCATCGCGTTTGCCTGCGCGACCTTCATCTCCATCACATAGGGCGAAACGCTGTACGGCCCGACCGCGACAGAGCTCTCCGGGTCGAGCAAGTGGTGCGGGGGGTCATACCCGCCGGCAAAAGCGGCTGCCGCTTCATCGTCCTCAAGCAGGATATTTTCAATCGCGTGGCTCGTGATAAAACCGTCCTGGCAGATCATCACGGGCAGCATCACGTCCGGGTGCTCGGCAATGCGGTGCGCCATGAGCATATTGTCGTAAGCCTCCTGCGCGTTTTCGCTGTAAATCTGTATCCAGCCGCTGTCCCGCGCGCCCATCGAGTCGGAATGCTCCGTATTGATGTTGATGGGGCCGGAAAGCGTCCGGTTGACAGCCGCCATCACGATCGGCAGGCGATCCGACGCCGCGACGTAAAGCAGCTCGTACATGAGCGCCATGCCCGCGCTGCTCGTCGCCGTCATCGCGCGCACGCCCGAAGCGGAGGCCCCGATGCAGGCGCTCATCGCGCTGTGCTCGGACTCGACCGTGACAAACTCCGTCGAGATGAGCCCGTCGGCCTTGAATTTTGAAATATACTGCGGAATCTCCGTCGACGGCGTGATCGGAAACGCCGCAATGACGTCGGGGTCGATTTGCCGGATCGCGTTTGCGACGGCCTCGTTGCCGGACATACGGTTTTTCTTACTCACGGCCGCCTTCCTTTCCCGCGGTTTCCATCGCGATCGCGCCGAAAGGGCAGACCTTGGCGCAAATGCCGCATCCCTTGCAATGGAACATGTCAAAATCCTGCCGTTTGCTGTTTTCTACAGGGATCGAGCTGTCGGGGCAGACCGGATAGCACAGCAGGCATTGCTTGCAGTTTTCCGGCCTCCAGGCCGGCGCTTTTGTCCGCCAGTCGCCCGTATTGAAAAACGCCGAGTTGCCCTCTCCGTAGACAAAGCCGCCCTCGGTGAGCTCGCGCCAGCCGGACTGCTCGCAGATGCCTTGCATTTTGTTCGTTTTGATTTCCTTACTCATCCCGGTCTCCGTTCACGAGCACCGCGCCGTTCCACGCTTCGCGCAGCGCGTTCATATTGCCCTCCACGACCTCCGGCTTCGCCGCGAATTTTTCGAGGAACGCGCCTTCCATCACTTTGAAAAACTCTTGCTCGCCGATGATGCCGCTCAGCCTTGCCACCACGGAAAGCAGCGGCGTGTTCGGCAGGTTTTTCCCGAGGCAGCGAATCGAGATGTCGGCGGCGTCAACTGCGTAAATCTCGCCTTCAAAGCCCGCAAACTCCTCGCTCACGCGCGCCGCCGCGCGGCTCGAGTTGACGACGATCCGGCCGGCTGGCTTGAGCCCGCCCCGCACGTCGACCGCGCCAATCAGCGTCTCGTCGACGACCACGACCATATCCGGCTCATAAATATTGCTGTGCACACGGATCGGCGCATCGTCAAGCCTGTTGTACGCCGTGATGGGCGCGCCCATCCGTTCGGGGCCGTACTCCGGAAAGCCCTGCACATACAGGCCCGTTTCAAACGCAGCGTCGGCAAGCAGCAGCGCCGCCGTCTTCGCGCCTTGCCCGCCCCTGCCATGCCATCTGATTTCAATCATTTTTTACCAACCTGCGGTCGGTATGCGACCGCGCAAATCTCGCCCTGTATCATTCTAAAACACATAATTATTCACACTTGCCTGATACCCTCTCTGCGATGCCGATTCAAAGCTCGAAATAAAAACACCCGCGAAGCGCCCGCTTCGCGGGCCGACGCCCTTCCGAGCAATATTGAGTTTACAACGAAACCCCCGCCACTGTCAAATTCCATCGGGCTTCGGGACGGGCCGCCGCCCGGGCTGCGTCGCGGCTTCCGCGAGGCTCTCAAGGTAGCTGTTCACGGAATAGCGCGTGATGTTGGAGCGGTTGATGATCCCGACCATCTTCCCATTTTCAAGCACCGGGGCCTTCTTCAGATGGTGTTCGACCAAGATTTTGCAAATCTCCCCGAGATCCATGTCCAAATTGACGCTGATGACGTGTTTCCGGGCAATCTCGGAAACCGGAAGCCGCACCATCTGCGTGAGCTTTTCGTCAAAATTTTCGTTGCCGCTTTCAATAATCAAAGAATAGGAAGTTTTGAAGGCGGTGTGCTGGTCGGCCAAATAGCGCATGATGTCGCCATCGGAAACAAACCCGACCACCTTGCCCGCGTCGTCCACCACCGGCATGCCGGAAACTTTTTTGTCGACAAAACCGCGAAGCGCGTCAAGCACCTTGTCGTCCGGGTGAAGCGTGTATACATCGCGTTTCACGATTCTTGAAAGTATCGACGGCGCGGCGGCAATCCTGGCGGGCGCTTTGTAACGGCCTATGCACAGCGACAAAGCAAAACCGGCGACCCCGACAAGCACCAGCAAGAGGCACATGACCCGAAAGCCCTGGCTCTGGGCGGCGGTTGCGCTGACGCCCGGCGCCATCGCGAAAGCTGCGGCCGTGGCAAAAATGCCCGAGAACAGCGAGACCCCGATACACCCCGCTACCTGGAAGCCCGTGCTCAAGATCGTCACGCCGTGCGCGTTCAGCTCCGGCGCAAGGCGCGACAGCGCGAAACTCTGCACAGGGCCGATGATCAGCCCCGAGCCCACGATCACGGGGATGTACAGCAAGGCGAGGAGCACGATATTGCCCGTGCTGATGAACAGCGACACGATGAACACAAACGCGAACATCAGGACAAAGCCTATCGGCAAAAGCAGCTTGGCGCCATGTTTGTCATATATTTTGCCCGCGATCGGGGCGGCGACCGCCGCAAGCACGATGGCGGGCGCCAAGGTCAAAGCGGCGGCCAGCGGGCGCGCGCCAAACGAGTTTTGCAAAAACACGGGAATCAAGATGTTCAGCGCAAAGACGAGGATGAGCGCAAGCATATTCAGGATGACGCCGACGAGGAATGGCTTGGCCCTGAGCGCGTTCAAATCGATGAGCGGATGCTCGAGCTTGTTTTGGCGCGCCGCAAACCACGCAAGCGCAAGGGCACCGACGACAATCGTGGACAGCGAAACGATGACAGACCCGTCAAATATGGTCGACAAACCATAGAATATCCCAAACAGGGCAAAACTGATCAAAATGACCGAAAGCACATCCAAGCGGGGGTGCGTCAATTTGGCGACGCCGCCAAGCAGGGCCGCGCCTAGGACAAAACACACGACGGACAAACCCGCAAAGAACCACAGGAGTATATGCCAATCGGCTATGCTCAGCAAAACGCCGGACAAAACAACGCTGACGGACGGGCCCAGCGTCACCATCGCCCCCATGAGCCCCATGTAGGCGCCCAGCTTGTGCCGCGGCGCGACGTCGAGGGTGATGTTCATGGCGACTGGAATCAGCAGGCCCGTACCCAGCGCCTGGATGATGCGCCCGATCAGCAATGCCGCAAAATTCGGGGCCAAGCCGCCGACGACGCTGCCGACGACCAAAATCCCGACAATAAACAAGAACAGCCGCCGCGTCGGAATGCTGCGGTAGAGGAAGGCGGAGACGGGGACCATAACCGCCGCCCCCAGCATATAGGCGGTGGCAAGCCACTGGACGGTAGAGACGCTGATCTCAAAATCGTTCATGATAGGGGCAAACGCCACCCCCAAAAATGTTTCGTTGAAAGTTGCCAAAAATACGGCGAGCGCCGCCACGGCAATGACCGTTTTCGGGTTACGTATTGTGCCAGACAAATCTGTTCCTCCTGTTTTTCTTTTTTTCCATACAAAAACAACCGCAAAACCTATCAATATCATAAGTCTTGTAACGAAGCACTTTTTGTTGCCGATGAACCTATGGAAGAGCTGATTAAAGGCGATAAAGCAAATAACTTGTTACGGCATCTACTTTATCAGAAAACCCCGGCGCGATGTAAGTGGAACATATTGGGAATTTCGTTTTTTGGGATGCATTCTTGCGAAATAACCGTCACGGTATTGGACAAGAACAGCACTGTCAGGGTCGATGGCCTTGAATTGCCGTTCTGAAATTCATAAAAACTGCCCGAGAAAGCGCACGTCGTTTTCGTAAAACAAGCGGATGTCGTCGATTCCGTGTTTGAGCATCGCGGTGCGCTCGACGCCCATTCCGAAAGCGAAACCTGTGTAGCGGTCCGTATCGAGCCCGCCGACTTTCAGCACGTTTGGATGCACCATGCCGCAGCCGAGGATCTCGATCCAGCCGCTGCCGCGGCATAGGCGGCACGAGGGGTCTGCGCCGCCGCACGCAAAACAGCTCATGTCCATCTCGGCGGAAGGCTCCGTGAACGGGAAGAAATGCGGCCGGAATTTCGTCCGCACATTCGCTCCGAACATACGCTTCGCGAACAAATCAAGCGTGCCTTTCAGGTCGCCCATCGTGACGCCTTCATCGACGAGCAGCCCCTCTACCTGGTGGAACATCGGCGAGTGCGTCGCGTCCGGCGTATCCGCACGGAAACAGCGCCCCGGCGAGATGACCTTGATGGGCGGCTCATGGGTGAGCAGCGTACGCACCTGCACGGGCGAGGTCTGCGTCCTGAGCAGCGTGTTTTCCGTGATATAAAAAGTATCCGTCATGTCACGCGAAGGGTGGCTTGGCGCCGCGTTCAGCGCGTCGAAATTGTTGAAAACGGTTTCGACTTCCGGCCCTTCCGTGACCGAATAACCCAAATTCATAAAGATCGCGCTGATTTCGTCGATTGTAATCGTGATGATATGCCTGACGCCGGGCGCGTGGCAGCGGCCGGGTTCCGTCACGTCGATTTTTTCGGCCGCGAGCCGGACGGACTGCCCGGCCTGCGCGAGCGCGTTTTTCTTTTCTTCGAGAAGCGCCTCAACGTCCTGCTTCAGCTTGTTGACCTGCATGCCGTAGGCCCGGCGCTCCTCGGGGCCAAGCTGCCCCATCGACTTCAGCAGCGCCGTCACCTCGCCCTTCTTGCCGAGGTAGCGGATTCGGAGTTCCTCTGCGGCGGCGGGGTGCTGCGCGCTTTCGATCAGTTGCTTCGCTTCCGCGAAGATTTCGTCCGGTGTGTTCAAATCACTTCTCCTTCCGGCAGGGCGCTTCCTGCCTTGCCTGATCCTGCCTTGCCTTTTCGTACAACGCGACCGCGACCGCCGCCGCCGCATTCAGAGATTCGGAATGCGGCGACATCGGAATGCCGCAGACGGCTGCCGCCGCCACCGCAAACGCTTCGTCCACGCCCGCCGCCTCGCTTCCGACCACAAAGGCGCGGTTCCCGTCCAGCGCGGCATGATAGATATCCTCCCCGCCGGCCGCGAGCACGACGAGCTTTGCGCCCGCGCCTTTGGCCTTTTCGATACAGTCCGCGGCCGACAGGTTTTCGGCAGCCGGCATATGAAACACCGCGCCGGCCGAGGCCCTGATCGCCTTGTCCGAAAAAAGGCCGGCTGTCCCTTTGACGCACCACACAGCGTCCATGCCGGCCGCGAGAGCCGTGCGAACCATCGTGCCGGCGTTGCCTGGATCGGCAATCCGGTCAAGGATGAGGACGCTATAGGCTCCGTCCGCCGCGCCGTCTTTCGCACGGTGCGCAACGCCATCCGCCGCGTGCCCCGCAAAACCGCTCCCCTCCCGCGCCCCGCGCCGCATGAGCGCCAAGAGCGGCGGTGGCGTCCGCGTCTTGCAAAGCTCCGCATAGAGGCTTTCCTCCAGCGCGATGACGCCGTCCGGGCCGGCTTCCGTTTCGATCTCCGTCGCGAAAGCCCTGATGCCGAAGTTGTTGTCACGTCCTGCGCCTTTGCCATATTCGCGGGCATCTTCCCTTGCGAGCGCGCCGGCATCCACAAACAGCGTTTCAATCGCAAACCCCGCCAAACGCGCTTCGCAGATGAGCTTGCGCCCCTCCGCGAGAAAACGCCCTTCTTTGTCGCGCCCTTTCCTTTCGGCAAGTTTGCGTGCGGTTTTCAGCGTGGGATTTTGCTTTGAAACGACGGTTTTCAAAGCAAAATCGCCGTTTCGAGCGCGATTTCCATCATCTCCGTGAAGGAGTTTTGCCGGGTGATCGCGTCGAGCGACTCCCCTGTCAGCACGTGGTCTGAAATCGTGCAGATTGCGAGCGCTTCTTTCCCCGCCTGCATCGCGGTCGCGTACAGCCCGTACGATTCCATCTCGACCGCGAGATGGCCGAGCTTGCCCCACTCGACCGACGCGCCCGAAGCGTCATAAAACAAATCCGTGCAATACAGGTTGCCAACGACCATTTCAATTCCCATGCCGCGCGCGGCGCCCACCGCCGTTTCAAGCAGCCGAAAACTCGCGGACGCGGACAGATGCCCCTTGATATTGAACTGGCTCATCGCAAATTCCGAATTTGTCGACGACGCGATCCCGGCAACAACGCTGCGCACTTTCAGATCCTTGTTGATGGCGCCGGCCGTTCCGACGCGGATGATGCGGCCAACATCATAATAATTGAAAAGCTCGTAGGCGTAGATGCCCATCGACGGCATACCCATGCCGGACGCCATCACAGAAACGGGCTTGCCTTTGTATGTGCCCGTATACCCTTGTATGCCCCGCACATTGTTGACGAGCCGCGGGCTGTCGAGAAAGTTTTCCGCGATGAACTGCGAGCGCAATGGGTCGCCCGGCATAAGCACGGTCTTTGCGAAATCGCCGAGCTTCGCCTCGTTTTGCGGCGTTGGCGTCATCGCCGGGTGTTTTTCCGCACCGGTATCCGAAAATCGATCCATCATTCAGTCCTCCTGTTATTATTATAAAATACCATTATTTTCCATTATTTACCAATCTGCGGTCGGTATGCGACCGCGCAAATTTCGCCATGAATTATTCTTGAAACACATATTGTTCACACTTCGCCTGCCTACCAAATCGGCGTGCCGTCCGGCTCAAACAGCGGCAATTTTTCGAGATAGATGATGTCCCTGCGGGAGATGGCGTCGCCCTCCGCGAGAATCGCCATATTGCCGGCGATGGCGCCCCCGGCCCCTCTCACGAGCCGCTCCATCGCGGACAGCGAATTGCCCGTCGAGATCACGTCGTCGACGATGAGGATGCGCTTGCCGTGCATGAGCTCGGCGTCGAGCGTGTCGAGATAGAGCTTTTGCGTGCCGGCTGTCGTGATTGAGTCAACCTCAACGCCGAAGATGCCCGTCATGTAAAGCTTTGGCGCCTTGCGCGCGAGGAAATATTTTTTGTCGCCATGCTGCCGGGCCATCTCGTGCACGAGCGGGATGCCCTTGGCCTCTGCTGAAATCAAATAATCGTACCCCGGCGCTTTTTTCAGCAGTTCGCGCGCCGCCGCGACCGTCAGCTCCTGGTCGCCAAAGATCACGAAGGCCGCGATGTAGAGGTCGTCGTTGAGCTCGCACAGCGGCAATTCGCGCTCAAGCCCCGCAATCGTCATCCTGTAGGATATATTGCCCATAATCATCCGTTCCTTTCCATAATTTTAACCGATACATTTTACCACATTTTTGCCGTCTGGTTTTCCGTTGCGGACACGATGAAAAACGGGGCCGCTAATGCAGCCCCGCCTGTGATTTTGTCGGTTTGCCTGCGTCATTCGATAATCTTCGTGACGACGCCCGAGCCGACAGTCCTGCCGCCCTCGCGGATCGCGAAACGCAGCCCCTCCTCGATCGCGATCGGCGTGATCAGCGTGATCGTCATCTGGATGTTGTCGCCCGGCATCACCATCTCCACGCCCTCGGGCAAATGCAGGTCGCCCGTCACGTCCGTCGTCCGGAAGTAGAACTGCGGCCGGTAGCCGTTGAAGAACGGCGTGTGGCGGCCGCCCTCCTCCTTCTTCAGCACGTAGACCTCCGCCTCGTACTTCGTATGCGGGTGGATGGTCCCCGGCGCGCAGAGCACCTGCCCGCGCTCGATCTCCGTCCGCTGCACGCCCCGCAGCAGCGCGCCGATGTTGTCGCCCGCCTCCGCCTGGTCAAGCAGCTTGCGGAACATCTCCACGCCCGTCACGACGACCTTGCGCCGCTCGTCCGTCAGCCCGATGATCTCCACCTCGTCCGACACCTTCAGCACGCCGCGCTCCACGCGCCCCGTCGCGACCGTGCCGCGCCCCGTGATCGAAAACACGTCCTCGACCGGCATCAGGAACGGCTTGTCCACCGCGCGCTCCGGCTGCGGGATGTACACGTCGACGGACTCGAACAGCTCCAGGATCCTGTCGCCCCACTCCCCGGACGTGTCCTCCAGCGCCTTCAGCGCGGAACCGCGGATGATCGGCGTGTCGTCGCCGGGGAAATCGTACTGGTCGAGCAGCTCGCGGATCTCCATCTCGACAAGCTCGAGCAGCTCCTCGTCGTCCACCATGTCGCATTTGTTCAGGAACACCACGATGTACGGCACGCCCACCTGCCGCGAAAGCACGATGTGCTCGCGCGTCTGGGGCATCGGGCCGTCCGTCGCCGCCACGACGAGGATCGCCCCGTCCATCTGCGCCGCGCCCGTGATCATGTTCTTGACGTAGTCCGCGTGCCCCGGGCAGTCGACGTGCGCGTAGTGGCGGTTTGGCGTCTCGTACTCGACGTGCGCCGTCGCGATCGTGATGCCGCGCTCCCGCTCCTCGGGCGCCTTGTCGATCGCGTCAAAGGCCACAAACTGGCCCAGCCCGTAACGGTCGAACAAAGTCTTTGTGATCGCCGCCGTCAGCGTTGTCTTGCCATGGTCGATGTGGCCGATCGTGCCGATGTTTACGTGCGGCTTCGTTCTCTCAAATTTTGCTTTCGCCATTGTA
>JAITMX010000027.1 GCA_031290775.1 Eubacteriales Family XIII. Incertae Sedis bacterium | reverse complement strand
CCAGACCAAATTGAATACTTTGGGCTGGTGTCCAATCTCTGCGGGGTTGGTGTCCAATGTGTCCGATTCAAGTGTCCAACCCTTGCGGTCAGCCTGTCCAATCCGGCGCGGCGTATCCATCGCTACGCTCCCTCGCAATGACGGCATTCCGGCAAGTGTCTGAACTGTTACTATGAACCCCGGGGCAGAGACCCCGGACCCCTTTCCGCAGCAGAGACTGCGGGGAATTTACCCACAGTGATTGAAACGAAGCCCGGTCGCCGCAGGCCGCACGCAGGACAACGCGTTCTGGATTACAGGCAAATCGCTGTATCCGCGATAAAGATACGCAAGCAGCGACACAATGATGACGGAAGGCAGGATAAAGGATAAACTCGCAATGAAAGCGCCCGGAAGCCCCACTCCGTTTCCCGGCTCCCCACAGCGCGCCGAAGACACCGGCCGCAATCAGGATAAAGACGACATCGACACCTGTGAAAAACGCAAAAGCAAAAGCCGCAAAACATAAGCACGTTGTGATTTAGCCGGAAAATACAAGGTCATCTGTGAAAACAAAACCTCTCGATATCTCCTTGCGGATCATATGCATTGATATGATTTTGAAGCAGCTTTTTCCCACGGCTCCTGTAACATTTGCATAGATGCCGCGTCAGTATTGACGCATCGTTTCGCAAGTAACAATTGATACAGTCCACCATCGATACATCCATACCTGTTATTTTCATGATTTCTCCCGCAATTCCGCTGCATATAAATACTTGAAGCAATACATCTTTTAATAAGATTTGAAATTTGATATATATTTCGAATCTTATTTATGTATATACCCATAAAACAACAACGTAAACACAATTGCAGAAAATCACGCACCATGCACACTGCCCCGCCGAACCCTGTTCGAAGCCTCCGGCATTATCCCCCTATATATCCAAAAACGAATCCGCGTAAAGCGTGCGGTTCAAAACAATCTCCGAAGTCTTCACCGTATCCATGAGCGCCTTGTCCGTAGGGTTCATGATCGCGCTCGTCAAGCCGCACTCGATCGACATCGCGCAAAGCACGCTGTCCACGACCGGCCGCACATGCTTCGGCATCCCGTTCGAGGCGTTGGAAAGCCCGCAGGTGGACTTCAGCCCCATCTCCTTCAGGACGCGGATAAACTCAAGAAATTCCTCTTGCTTCTCCTGCATGCCCTTGATGACGAGCGTGAGCGGGTCAAACCACACGTCCTCCGCAGGGTCCATGCCGGCTTCCATCGCGTGCTCGAGGATCGTCTGGAGGTATTCGTTGCGCTCGTCGTTGCTCGCCGGCACGCCTTTCTTCATGAGCAGGCCGATTGAGATCGCGCCAAACTCCGCCGCGAGGTCGAGATTGGAAATCCGCTCGCCCGCGTCTGCGGAGTTGACGACCGCTCGGCCCTTGGCCGGATTGTAGGCTTCGAGGCCCGCGCGGATCGCGTCCTGGTTGACCGTGTCGAGCACGAGCGGCGCGTTGTCGAGCGCGCGCTGCAATTCGGGCACGATCCACTTCATGATTTCAACGCCGTCGCGCTCGGCGGGGCCGATGTTGACGTCGAGATAGTCGGCGCCCGCCTCAAGCTGGACCTTGCCGCGCGCGATGATGGCCGCGGGGTTGCGCGTCCCGATCGCTTCTTTGATTTCGGGCGAGATGACGTGGATCCTCTCGCCGATGACGATAAACTTGTCCATTACGCGTACCTCTCTTTCAAAAACTTGACCAATGACACGGCTTCGTTCGGCGCTACGATGATATTCCAGCCCGGCAGGCTCTCCTCGAGCTCGCCCTTCAGCACGGCCACCTTGCCCGGCATCATGAGGTCGCGGCTCGCGATCTTGCTTTCGATGTCGTGCTCCTTGACGAAGCGCGCGATGCTGCTTGCCGACAGTTTGCCGGCCGCCCACGCCGTGAGGACCGAATAGCCGCCCGCGTCGGGGATGAGCAGGTTGATCGGGACGCCCGAACGCTCAATCTCGCCGGAGACGATGAAGTACGTGAGCGCAAAGTCTACCGTCAGCGCGGACGGGCTGTCTGCCGTCGCGCCGTTGATCGCGTAGACGCCCTGCTCGACCGTCATCGGCTTTTGCGGGTCCGTGTAGATGTTTTGGCGGAGGCCGTACAGCGGCAGCGCCTGCGCGTAGCTCATGCCGCTCATGACGACGATGGAGCCGTATTTCAGCGTAAAGAGCGCCGCGAGCGCGGTTTCCTTGCGCGCGTCGCCGCCCGCGAGCTTGCCCACGTTGACGATCGTCGGGTAGCCAAGGCTGCGGTTGCCGTCTTTGATGGCGGCGCGCCGGATCTGCACGGCGTTCGCAAACGCTTCCTTGACGGATGCCGATCCGACATCGATGACGATGTCCTTGGCGCCGAGGTCCTCAAGCGCCTTCACGGTATCCGCGATCTCGTCGAGGCTGGCGCCCGTGACGCCGAGCGGCACGCCCGCGCCGAGCGCAATCTCCGAAAACTCCTTGTAATTTGCGGGATTGGCGCCGTTTAGGATGGGCTTCGCCCCGACCACCAGCTCGAGCGCCGCCTTTGCCGCGTCCGCGTCCGCGACTTCGAGGATGATGGCGCGGCCAAAGCCCGCCGCCTTCTTCACGGCGCCGAGAAAGCCGTCCTTGTCGCCCGTATAGACGACGTTGACGGCGTCAACAATCATGCGCTCGCTGATGCGCTCATAGTCGATTTTCGCCGCTTCCGCAAGCACATCGTCCGCGCAGTCCGCACAGATCGACACCGCAAACGGGTTTTTTGAAACGAAAGTCTTGTCGTGGCGGAAAAGCACCGTCTCGCCGCCAAGCGTAAAGGCCGCGTCCCCCGCGCCAAAGCCCACCGTCTTCATCGGGGGCGCGGCCGCGCCTGCGAGCGCCGCAAGCGCCTCCGGCGACATATGCGGGCACTGCTCGATTTGCACCGTGCCCTGCGCCACTTTCATCGCAAAGGCCATACAGGTCGGGTTGCCGCACTCTTTGCAGTTGGTGCGCGGCGTCAATTTGAAAATATCAAGTCCTTTCAAAGCCATTGGTCTCGCCCCCCTTACATGAGTTCGCTGACAACAGTCGAAACGGTTTTAACGGATTCGGGATGCTTGAGGATGACCGCGTTTGAGCCGGAAGCCAGGCAGGCCATCGCCGTCGCGACCTCCATCTGGATGCCGCGCTCCTCGACGGGGCCCCACTCGGGGAAATCCTCCTCGGACACGATGGTTTCCTTCACGCCCCATACCTCGTTTGCGAGCGGCGTCACGATGGGCGTCTGCAGCATATCGTCGTTTTGCGAAAGGGCCGCGCCGCGGATGCGCTCCATCGCGCTCGCGACATATTCAAAACCATAGCCCGCGGCGGCGACGCCGACGTGCATCGCCATGCTGTCGTTTTTCACGCCCTGCTGGCTGATCATCACGTTGAGCTGCTTGGCGAGGTTGATGTCGACGGCGGACTCGGCCGCGATCTTCTGCCCGTACGCAAGCACGGCGCCGACCGCGATGCCCTTGTAATTGTCCTCGAGCGCGCTCATCAGCAACACGTTTTGCCCTTCGAGCGCTTCCGCGACCTTGCCGAGCAGCTGCGCGTCTTTTTCCGCGTTGCCGCTGCCTTGGATGACGAGCGGCCGGGTGACGGCGCCCGCGACTTCCCTGCACTTCGCGACGCTCTCCTCGATGGATTCGTCATCGCCGTTGGGGTCCGCGCTTTTCAGCGAAAAGCTCACAAAGCTCGCGCCCTCGGCCGCAGAAGCCCGTTTCGCGATGTCCGCGAGCGACTCCGCGCCCTCATAAAAGGCGGCGATCCCGGGGATATGGCGATCCGGCCCCTTGTCGGAAAAATCGATGCCCAAGATGGGCGGATTTTTGAACTCCGCGTCAAACGCGTAGAGCGGGAAGACGCTCTCGCCGCCGAGGCGGACTGCGGTATCCCCCGTGCCGATCACGGTTTCCGTGACCTTGGCCGTAAATACCTGCGGGTTTTTGGTGAATGGCATTCGTTTCTCTCTCCTTTCGTGTGCGCTGTCTGCTATCTATATGAGCGGCTCCATTTCAAGCACGGGATGCCCTTGCTCCGCGAGGTACTCCAAAAGCGCCTCCGCGTCATCCGTAATCGATTCGTCGCCGATCCTGTCCGTGAAACCATCTATGCCGTAAAGCTCTTTCGCGGTCCGGTCGAGCTTGGGCTTGACCAATTCCTTGAGCTCCTTGGGCATCCACACGATGCGCGAGGGGCCGCCTTCGGCCTTCATGAATTTTTTGGAGGAAATGAACTGCTTGCCGTGCCCCATGAATCCCGGCGTCTGCACGCCGCCGCCCGTCATCGACGCCATCTCCGCAAAGCTCATGCCCAGCGGCGTCATGCCCTGGTGCTCGCGGTTTACGATGACGACGCCGTTTGAAAACGGCTCGATGCCGCAAATGCACTCAAAGCAGCCGCAGCTCGTCATCGGGTCGTTCATGATGGAATACAGCGTCACCTGCTCGAGGCTGCCGTGCGACGATTTGAACACGCACTCGTTGACATCCTCCCAGATGCCGATGTTTTCGTCAACCACGCGGTCCTTTGTAACGACCTGGCACGGCCCGTTCGGGTCGAGCTGGTTTGTCGCTTTTGCGTCGAGCCACGAAACGGCGCCGCAGAGCCCGAGCCGCTCCGGCGTGACGATGCAGACGTGGGCCGGCGAAAACGACTGGCACAGGATGCAGTTGTAAAACACGTCGACCGACTCGTCCGTCAGCGATCCGAGCCGCTCGTCGCGCTTGTCGTAGATTTTCTTGGCTTCGGCGCGCTCTTTTTTCAGCAGCGCAGGGTCTGTGATGACCGTTACCTGGCATTTGTCGACGACGGCATCATACTCGCCCTTGATCTTCGCGTACAGCGTCTCGCCCAAATGCTTTGCGCGGAAACCCGCCTCATACGCGGCCTTGCTGATGCGGACACGCAGCACATCGCGCTGCCCCGTATGCATCACGCCTTCGACGCAATTCAGGAAATTGTGGAAATTGCGCTCAAATACCGGCTCGAAATCGCTCTGCATATTTTTTCCGGACACCTCGGCGATAATGCCGATGCCGATCGCGCTGCCCTCCTCAAATTCGTCGATATCCGGCCCGATGAGCTCAATCCGGTGGTCTTCGATTGTGTGCGACTCCGCCGACCTTACGAGTTCAAAGGTGTCATATTTCGATCCGTCCACGTCGATCCGCATATCCTTCTTGCGGACGATCTCGCCTTCAAACGCCGTCGAGAAAGCGACGGGGATGTCGATGTTTGTGATTTTGATTTTGATGTCGCGCGCCTCGAGCGAGGTCTCGATCCAGTCGTTTGTGTCCTTTTGGATGAGGATGCTCTTGGGCACGCGCCACATATCCTTCTCGTCGTCCGTGATGACGGGAAAGCCCATCGCGATCGCGCCCGCGCCGCAGGCGACGACGAGATCCGTGACCGGGTCGAAGGCGTTGACGAAAGCGTGGATGCGGTAGAAGGTATAGTCGTCAAATTCCGCGCGGTCTCCGGGCTGCACGGCGCCGAAGATCATGGCCGCGCGGTATACAAAAGAAATGATGTGCGCGACCTGCCAGGTGTCGGGGCCGACGGCGACGACGCGGACGTTGAAACCGAAATTCATGCCCTTGCGCTTCACCTGCTCGATGACGCCGCCGAGCAGGAACACAAAGATGCCGCGCGTCTGGTAGCCCTTGACGAGATCGACAGCCGCATCGTCGGAAGGCGCGGGGCCGTGGATGACGACAAAGCCCGGGATGTCGTCCGTGACGAGCGGCACGCCGAGCTCGCGCACTTCCGCGTCCGACAGATGGCCGTGGTACTCGCCTTTGTAGGGGTCGGGGTCTTTCGCGTATTTGCAGGCCTCGATCGTCTCGGCCGCCATGAACGTGCCCATGCCGGCGCTGAAGGCGCTGCCAAGCCTCGGCTCGTGCGTGTTCCACGCTTTGGCTTCCTCAAACGCCGCCTTCAGGTC
>JAITMX010000114.1 GCA_031290775.1 Eubacteriales Family XIII. Incertae Sedis bacterium | reverse complement strand
GGCACTCTACCGTGGTCGTCTACCGTTGCGGACGTATCCCGGTCGCTTGCGACCGCTGGAACGTCCCATTCGAGGACGACAGCGCTTTAGCGCGTGGTCGTCTACCGTGGCACTCTACGGCTGACGGTTAGGGTGTGAACTGTAACCTAAGGAACGCAAAGGGAACACAAAGGGGACGTTCTTTCTTTGTGTTCCTTAGGCGCATATGATAACATACAGGCAGGGCGCAAGGATGTTTGCGGTGTGCGCGGGGCGCAAGGGAGGAAATGATGGCAAAACCGATTTTGGTTGCAATGGCGGCCGGCATGGGCAGTCGTTATGGCGGGCTCAAGCAGATTGACCCGATCACGGGGCAGGGCGAGATTATCATCGACTTTTCGCTGTACGACGCGATGATGGCCGGCTTTGAGGATGTCGTTTTCATTATCAAAAAAGAAATAGAGGAAGATGTGCGCGCACGTATTGATGAGGGTGCGGGCAGGCATTTGAAAGTCACGTACGTCTTTCAGGAGCTTTGCGATCTGCCTCCGGGCTACAGCGCGCCTGCGGGGCGCGTCAAACCGTGGGGCACCTGCCACGCTGTGCTCGCGGCAAAAGACGCCATCTGCGGCAACTTCGCGGTCATCAACGCGGACGATTACTACGGCGCGGGGGCCTTTTCGCTCATATACGACGAACTCGCAAAAGCGAAGGACGGGGCTGTTTACGATTATTCGATGGTCGGCTACCGGCTTGCGAACACGCTCACGGAAAACGGCCATGTCTCGCGCGGCGTTTGCGCGCTTGATGAAAGCGGCAACCTTGCGGGCGTCGACGAACGCAAAAAGATCATGTGGAAAGGCGGCGGGGTGCAGTTTGCGGACGATGCGGAAGAATGGCACGACGTGAGCGCGGATGCCACGGTCTCGATGAATCTGTGGGGCTTCACGCCCTCGATCCTCGCGGAGATGCAAGCGGGATTTCCGGCTTTTCTCGACGCGGCGCTGAAAACCGACCCGCTGAAAGCCGAGTATCTGCTTCCGCGCAAGATCGACGAGCTGATTCACGCGGGCAAGGCCGCCGTCAAAGTGCTGCCGACTGACGAGCGCTGGTTTGGCATCACGTACAAGGAAGACAAAGAGCAGGTCACGGCATCCGTGAACGCGATGAAAGACAAAGGCCTCTACCCGGAAACCCTCTGGTAGGTACACAAAGGGGACGTTCCTTTTTGTGTCATCCGAACGCAGGCACAGCCTAGCGGCTTCTTTGTCTTATCGCAAAATGAGCCAGATGGCGCCGCCGAGGATGATCAGCACGCCAAAGATTCCAAACAGGACACGGGCAGCGCCGCGTCCGTAGATGTTGCTGATCCCGTCTATCTTGTTGGTGTTGTAACCCCGGCCGCGGAATATCCAGCCCCAGTTCCCGATCGCCGCCGCGAGGAAAAATATGCCGATCGCAATGAGCAAAATGCAGAAATAGAGGGGGTTTTCCGAAAGAAACCCCCTCACTTTTTCAAAAGGGTCGCTGCCTGGCGCAACGCTGCCGGACACAAGGATCATTGATATAGCCACGCCGTGCGCTCAGTCTGTATAATATCCCGCCGGGATATCAAAAAACCACACGCCATGGTTTTCCTCCGGCCCGTCTTTCAGCACAAACGGGATGATGCCCTCTGATGGCAAACATCTGCCCGGAAGGATCGATTGTTCCTCAAAACTGTATGTGGCACACCAGGCATCGGCGCCGCCTGCGATACTGCCGCCCAATTTGCAGCAGAAAAGGCTTTGGTCATCCCGCAGCAGTGCGATCATCGCACGGCTGTCCTGCGGGATATCGGCGGATTGCTTTAGATCCGCGATTTTCTTGGCGGTTTCTTTGAGCCACGCGATATCGTATTTGTGCGCTTCATCCAAGGCAAATACCAACACGGCGGGGAGGTACGTATTGTTTCCCGGCGACCACAAATCGGAGTTGGCTTGCACGACGCTTGCAAAAACCAGGGGATTGCCGGCCGCTTTTTGGAGCACCTTGTCCTTGCCCATCAAAGGCAGCTTCCCCGCGACAGCTTTCACAAAATCCCCATCTTTGTTCCGCGGCACCGCCTTATACGGATTCAATTTGTCAAGATTTACGGGATTTGCGACGGTGGAGGGATCTACCGCTTCGCTGCCAAAACGAGCTGCTTCCGCCTCGGCGCTCGCGCCGTCCCGCGCCGCTACAGCCGCTTTCCATTCCGTTACATCAACGCCCTGTTTCTCCATGGCTTCCAACTCTTCCATGGTGGCGGTGGCGAGCCAATCGCCAACTTGGCTCTTTGCCCCTTTACTAAAAAATCCCATTTCATACCTCACTTTCCCGACAGTTTCGCCAAATAGATCTCACGTTCAAAATACGCATCGATCACAATTGCCATTATAACAAGATAGCCCCGCGATTTCATCATCGCACACAAAAAACATGAAGACGGTCAATCGATATATAAATAAAAGTGTGCAAAAGTTTTCATTATATTGTCTTATATTGTTTTTGATTCCGGGGCAGGGTTCAAAAATCGCAAGGGGCGATCACAACACGGCGCTCGGCCTTCCAACCTCAATAACGCCGTCGTAGCCCGCGCCAAAGCGTTCAAAGAACCGCTCAAGCAAGGCATCCGTCCCGTTTTCGACCTTGTACGCCATCTCGTTTTCGTAGAGGGCAAGTATCTGATAGAAATTGACATCAGACCCGTTTGGCAATTTGCAGGCATTGCCGTCCGCATTGAATCCCATTGGCTGCACGAGTACAAAGCCGACAAAGCCTGTGCCCTCAATGCTTTCGCCCGGCTCTTCCGAAAATTGAACCGTATGCCCCCATCCGAGCCAGGTTTCGTTTTCAAGCGCATAGCGCCCCATCCTTTTCAGTGATTGAACCGGCCAGCAGTCCTTTTCGTTTCCGAGATCGAGACTCCAATCAGCAGGCAGCACGAGGAGCAATTCCATGCGATAGAGGTCGTTTTCGTCAAGTTCCTCCGGTACATCCATGATATGCGTGCCCGCGCCCATGGTGACGAGAACCCGGCGGTTTCGCTCCGCTGTCGGGTCGACGATGGCAACATCCAAATGGATGTCCGGCGAAGCGAACTCATGCAGAACCTTGTCGAAGTGGCCGAAGCAGGTTTCGATATGCGCTTCGAGCAGGCCGATTTCATTTTCCTCATAGAGCTCAATGTTAAGCGGCGGGCCGGCAAGCTCGTCAAAGGTGACGGCCTCTTCCCCCTCCTTGCGGAAAGGGACGTTGACCCATGGGCTGCCGGGCTTCTTTCCAAGGTCGTCCACGGCCTTGCGCAGAGCCTTCATCCCTTTTTCCTTGTTCATTTCAAAGATGTCGTTTGCCGCGAGGAAACGCGCCCCATATTCCTCCCAAGACCCGCCGTCCACACTGTCCGCGTAAAGGCTTTTGATGAAAATGCCCAGATCCCGAAACAGGGACCCTGCGGTTTCCGCTGTCAGGAAGCCCGCGTTTGCCGACGCGGCCGTCGCGTGCGCCGCCATGTTCACGATAAAGGTCAGCGCGTCTTTCTTTTGCTCCCCGTCCAGCAGGTTTAGCGTGCTGATCACGTCCGCGCAATACGCCAAACGTTTCGCTTTCGTGTCATATCCCGGAAACTCGGTTTCCGAGGGGATGGCGCCGCCCGCGAAGATCTGCCCGATGGCAAGCAGCGCACTTTGTTCGCCGGTAATCTCAAAGTCCCGCGCAATCGCTGTTTTCAGATTTTTCAGATCGGCTTTTTTCACAGCTCCCGCCTCTCCGACTGTATAGAGATGTTTCGGAAACTCCTCGTCGGTGTCGTTGTCTTTGAATACCGAAAACCAGTCCATGAAAATTGTCGTGCGAAACGGCGCGGCCAGGGCAAGCCCAAACTTTTCTTCATAAGGGATCGCGTCGAGAAACGCCCGGCGTTCGGCGGCTTCTCTCTGCGGCGCCGCAGCTGTTTCCGCTGCTTCCGCCGCGCGTTCTTCCGCCGCTTCGGCCTTTGCTTCTTCCACGCCTTCCTTCCATGCATCCCTCAATTCTTTAAAAAATCCCATACATTCTCCCTATTATTGTAATAAATTATTGATTGCTTGCCGCGACCGCTGTTCTATGCAAGCGCGGCGAGCTTCGCGTAGGCCGCGTCGTAGTCCGGCGCGGTCCTGACCTCGGGGACATATTGCGCATAGGCGACAGTCCCGCCTGCGTCGACGATGAATACCGCGCGCGTCAGGAGCAAAAGCCCGTCGATCAGCGTGCCGGTCGCCTTGCCAAACGAGCGGTCCCGATAATCAGACAGCGTTTTGACGGCCTCCACGCCCGCTGCCCCGCACCAGCGCGCCTGCGCGAAGGGCAGATCCATGCTGACCGCGTAGATAGAGACGCCGGGCAGTTCTGCCGCTTTTGCATTGAACGTGCGGACCTCAAGGTCGCAGACCGGCGTGTCAAGGGACGGAACGGCCAAGAATACGCGAAGCCCCGTCAGGCCCGAGGACGCAACCGGAGAGAGATCGTTCGCCGTCAGCGTGAAATCGGGCAATTTGCCACCGACGGCAAGCGGGGCGAAAGGCAACGTGATGGGGTTGCCGCCCATTGTAATATTCAAAACGCTCATTTTTTCCTCCAAAACCCTGTTAAATTGCAAGAAAGATGCGACCGGCACACGATATGCGGACACATCAGCGGCTATATTGGTATTTTATCGTGTCTATTCAGACTCGCCTCGTCATTGCGGGAGCGAAGCGACCGCGGCAATCCATGAACCACTGGATTGCTTCGCTTCGCTCGCAATGACGGCAAGAGCCTGAATAGGCACATTTTATACGATACGGGCAAAGAAAACAACATTATATTGATTTGTGGGGTATAATTAGGGCTGTCTGTGGGCGAAGCGCGGCAATCCAGTGTACAATGGATTGCCGCAGCCGCTGTTATCGCAATGGCGGCATTTCAGCAAAGGCCTGAATTGTTATAAGGGGAAACACGATTGATTCAGAATTTGAACCGTGGCAATGCGAATGGAAAATGAAAAGGATGTTGGCTGGCTCAAGGCTGAGGGCAAAAGAACCGGCTGCAAAAGCGATGCTGAGCTGGCTGGAAAACTTAGGGAATTGAAAGATGCCGGATGTTCTTCACTCGGGGCCATGGCATTTGTCCAATCCAATCGGGGTTTGACATTGGCCGCAGCGAGGGACTATGTTTTCGCAACCAATATATGGCCAAATGCTGTGGGCATGAATGAGGTCATGATGAGTGATTTTGCCGAGTGACGCGATCGGATGATATCAGGATTTTTCACAGGGCAATACAAAATACTGGCTTGGTTCATTGTTGCCATCATCGTGGTCTATATCCCGGCATGGGCCGTTTATCTGCATCACAGGAAACAGAAAGCCGACGCATACATCAAACGGCGCCCGGATGCGGCAGCTGTCAAAATTGCCCGGTCGAAAGTGAATGACATTCTGACTGTGCATAGCGTGGACGGCGAAAATCCGGTTTTCTTTTCGCAGGGGACATATATGTATTTTTACCTCGCCCCCGGAAGGCATATGCTGTCGCTGGCTTATCATTGGACGAAATCGAGTGTGGCCGCGAAATTGGGGGCGGCCGTTTTCGCCTATGAAAACTTCGATGCGGAGAATGCTGAAATCGCGGTTGAAGCAAAGCCAAACAAACAATATCAGATTCGGTATGACCACGAAAAAAAAGCCTATTGCTTTGAGGAAGCGTGAATTTCCCATCGCTTCCTCACCCATGCCGCGCATTGCGCCCCTTGGCTGTATTCCGCCAGGAGTTTGCCGCAAATCCCGTTATCTCATCTGCGAATTTCGCCGCCTTTTTAACGCAAGCAAAAGCAGTACGGCGAGCGCCCCGGAATCAATGAGCGCGGCGAACAAAAGCCCGAGCGCCGTCTCGTCGCCGGTCTTTGGAGCGACCGGATGTTGCTGCCATAGCGCCGTAATCACGGTGTCTGTTTTGATATTGTCAAATGGCTTGTCCCATCCAAGGTACCACCAACCGCTCGCCCACGGGTCTTCCGGGGGGGCTGCCGCGCTGCCGTATGGCACAATTTCTTCTTTCAGCAGTACGCCTCCGCGCTCTGCGGCGCCATCATAGAAGCGTACGCGGCATCCCCATTGTGCCGAGACTGCCGTTTCCGTTCTGACATCATTGAACGCCTTGTCCCACCCGCAGAAGACAAGGCCCTCGAGCTCCGGGTCCTGCGGTGCCGTAGCCGCAGCGCCGTAGCCGATGACATCGTCTTTTAGCAGGGCGCCAAAGCCGTCGTCGAAAGCTATGTGGACATCCCACAAGGCGGACACGGAAGTGTCCTCCGTAATCAAATCAAAAGCTTTGTCCCACCCGCGGAAGATAAGCCCTTCGATCTCCGGACCCTCCGGCGCCGTCGCCGCGGCGCCATGCGGCACATCGTCCTTTTTCAGCATGGATTCAAACCCATCGTCAAAGCGCACTTGGTAAATGTTTTTAAGATAAAACCTTTTCAACACAGTTCCGCCGTTCGCATCGATAGATGAGCTCGTAAGCGTGCCTGCGTAGGATGTGTTTTCAGTGTAGCCCTCAAACGAACCCGCCAAAAACGATACCGCGGCCCCTGCATACCCATTCCCGGTCGTTTTGCTGTCGAGTGATTCATTGCCGTTCTCGTCAACGAGAATGTGGCGGGCTTCCCAATTCGCTTTGAGCCCCTCGGCAGTATAAACTGAATTTGCGGCAGCGCTGTTTTTTACGGCCGCTGAAAGATCCGTCGTTTGCCAAAACGTGACAATCCCCACGTTCCCTTTGGAGGCATCGGTTTGCGAATCGAGATACCATCCCCCGACGCCACCCGAAACGTTGCTGTGAATAGGCGCCGCTGTTTTCCAGGGGAGCGCATAGCTTGCCTGCGGGATGGAGGCGGGGTTGCCTGCGGCGTCAAGGCCAATGCCTTCGCTTCTGTATGGATCGTATTCGATGAGGTCATTTCCCGCATTCCCACCGTTGAGCTGTACAAACGAAAGCCCGCCCAGCGCCTCGGCATCGTTTATGTCGATCCTGATTTCGCTTACGGACGAGAAAAACAAGCGGAAGTTCAGTGTGCGGGCAAGCGGTATGTCGCCGCCAGCCCCGTCCCGCCCGTCGAAAGGCAGGGAAAGGGGCGCAGTTTCGCTTCCGTTGCTTCCTGTTGCCGCAAGCGAAAACGCCCGGTCTTTTGCGCCGCCGAACATCCCGTCGGCATCGCAGTCAACCTGTAGCTCAAAGGGGGATGCGTAGCCGGGGTCAAGGCAATATCGGATATTCCCGGCCCTCCTCCCGCCACACGGGCGAGAATCATCGAAACCTGTTACCTTTCCGAGAAACGCGTCCTCGCCGATCGGATCCGGGACAATGCTTTTGGGAAGGGCCGGCGACGGCGGCTCGAAAAACATTTTTTGGCTTGAGCCGTTTTGGGAAAGCTGTATGACCGAACGAATGCCATCAAGCCCCCAAAATGTTGCGGCATACCGGTATCCTGAATTGGCGACCCCGTACAGTGTCGATGTGAAAGGGCCGCCCCATGGCTGGTCCAGGCACAGCATATCTGTCCATATCCTGCCCGGTATGGGGCTGCCCGAATAATCAAGGACATCGAGCGCCTTCCCCGTGCCGAGCATGTACCCGGAGTTGTCCTGTTCCATTCGGATTGTATAAATGCCGGCAACCGGGGCAGCCGGGGATGTGTATGAATGGGTATAGGTTTCATTGCCTTGGTAGAGAACCATGCCCGTATCGTAAATCACGCCGCCTGCGGGATCTGTGATGTAGCTCCTTTCGCTTGTTGCAGGCGGGTTGTCCGCGAGGGCATCCGCAAAGTTGCCGTATATGAAAATTTTATCCCCTGCTTCCAAGTAAGCATAAAGGGTAGTGCGCGATACATAGTAAGGCGTTGTGCCCCGGTTTCCGTATCCGGCCGAAAGCGCGGATGCGGGGAGGGCGGTCTGCGCCATAAGTACGCACAAGAGCAGAAAGGCCCCTGCCCTGATGCGGGCATTCCTCACTGTTCCCCATATCTTGAATACATTAGTCTTCATTGCAATAACCCTTTTCCTTTCTGCACTGCCGATTGCCATCATGGATGCTTTGGCGTTGTCAACATTCTGTCTTGCGATGCATGGCAACAAATGCCTCCAATGTAAATTTATGGAAACATAATAACATCCATATTATTCCATGTCAAGTATTTCCAGATGCGGGAGACGCAAGGGGACGCAAATACGCTTTGTTCATGGGGGAGGTGGGGGGTATGCCTGTTTCAGCGAAAGCGAAACACTTTCCCTTTCGCCACGAAAGGCAGGGCGGCGCCCTCCGGGAGCAGATAGGCGTGCTCGCGCCCGTAGAAAACCAGTCGCTCCTCGATATAGCCGTCCGTGATGACAAGGATCGGCGCATCTTCGGGAAAATCATCAGCCCCTTTTAGCAGTTCGATTGCCGGCTGGAGTTCTGTGCCGCCCCGCCCGCGCACCTTCACGCGGCCTGCGATGTCCTCCGGCTTCATATAGCCCTGGTCGTAGGCTTCCGCGTCGCAGAACACGATTCGCGCCGCAGGCACGTCCCTTGACGCGCTGTAGCTGGCGACAGCGCCGAGCGCCGTAGCGAGAAGGCTGCGGTCCATGGAGCCGGATGTGTCGAGGATCACCCCAAAGGTGCGGCCGTCGAGCGACGCCTTTGAAATGGCCCAGTTGGGGCGCGGGATATCGGGCGCCGCAGACTGCCTGCGGCTCGGACGGGCGTAAGACCTTATTTTTTCAATCGGCGTAAACTGCTCTTCAAACCACCGTGCGAGCTCCACATCCCAGGGGATAGGCGGGTGGCCCAGCGCGCGGATTTCCTCAATCAGCCCTTCCGGAAGGTATCCGCGCGCCTGCTCCTGATGGTACACAAGCCCCTGCGACAGCGCGCGGCGGTAAAAAGCGTCCAGATCGACATCGGCGGAGACGCTGCCCTGGCCCGGCAGGATGTCGCCCAAGCCGATGCCGCGCAGTGTCGCCAGTTTGCGGTAAGTCCGGATGTCCGTCACGATGCGGTCGTATATCGCCTCGGCGTTCATGGCCTTGAATTGCTCATCGTACAGCAGGCCTTCGGGGCGTTCCCCGACGCTCATCTCCGTGAGCCACTGATTGATTGCAAAATCGCAGGCGATGTTCCATAGGTAGCCGTCCCGCCATTCCTGCCGCGCGTCATGGCGCAGCGCCGCGTGAAGAAATTCGTGCGCCATGACGAAGCGCCGCTCCTCCAAATTCAATTTTGCGGCGGGATTGATATAGATCTCCGCAAGCGCCGGGGAAATGGCGGCAATGGAAATGTTCATCCTCTGGCAAACGAGCGGGTCATTGATTATGGCAAAACTTGCCGCGATCGCCCCGAGCAGCGGATAGGAGGACATGAACCATTGGCGAACGCGTTCCGATTCGGACTGCCTGTCGTCCACGGCTGTGTCAAACAGGGAATCCGAAACGCCGGAGGCGACATTGACCGCTCTGCGAACGGCCTCGGACAGCCCCTCCGCAAAGACCTTCTCCCACTCGGGGGTACGATAATGATAATACCGGGGCCGCTCCGTATCGATCATATCCGCGGCGCCGGGGCCGGCCGTCCCGAAGCCGCTGTAGTGCGCACGATCCTGCTCTTTCATTTCGAGCAGGCTGCGATACAGCTGCTCCTCGCCATTGATCCCAGGCGGCAGGGGGAAGTCGTTTGCCGGCTTCCCGAACCGCAGATCCGTCAAAAATTTCTCGACCACGCAATCGCATGCCATATTCCATTCCAAGGGGTGCGGCTTGTCCTGAAAATGCCGCATGCCGAGGTGCAGCAGCCCGTGGGCCGCCGCCCTCGCCCACTGCTCGGGTTCAGCCCGCAGCCTTGGGTTGCACAGCAGTTGGCCGCTGCTGCCGACGGCCAAAAGGCCGTTGTGCGGAAAAGGTTGGTTTTTCTCGTAATGGATATGGCTGCAAAAAAGCAGGGGCGAGAACATCGGATGCTTCCGCACAAGCTCCATGCCTGCCTCAAAAGCCGCGCGGGCAGGGTTTTGTTCCGGCTTGTGTTTTTGGTTTTTTGCCATCTTGGCTGATTATTTCTTTACGGCAAGGCGCGGCAGGTCGCGGACGGCCTCGGCCAAAAACCATTCCGGCAGTGCGGATTCGCCGTCGTTCACCACGGCCATCTGCGCGATTTCCAAACTGAGGTTTGCGAGGTCTTTGAGCAGCGCCTTGGCGCGGAAAGACAGCGTTTGCGCGGATTCGGACAGATTGCTCTTTTCGGGCGGCAGCTCCTTGATGAGCTGTGCGCGGAAGCTCTGCGCCAGAAAGTACAGCACATCCCGGTCCTCGGGCTTGCCCGGCCATCTTTGCTCGCCGCTGATGATTGCCGCGAGGGCATAGCGGTTGCGAATCTGCTTGACGAAAGCGCGAAACTGCGTCGCGTGCGACGGGGACAGGCAGCCGCAGGCGAGGATTTCCAATTCACCGTCGGTGAGGTTTTCGCCGAAATTGAAGAGCGCATCCGACAGCATATGCCACGAGCGCGGCGTCGAAAACGGCTCTTCCGTCTTTGGTGGCTGGCGCCAGAGGTGGTCCGGCCGCAGCCCGATATACTCCATGATATGCGGGTGAATGCCATTTTTGCCCGCCCATTCCAGCCAATCGCGGTGCGAGGCGATCAACTCCACATGAAACATGCGGTTGATCAGCGCTGAGGACATCGGCTTCACGATGGCATTGTCCTGCGCGCGGTTGCCCGCCCCGATCACAATCGAGCCCTCGGGCAGATGATACTCCCCAATCCGCCGGTCGTGAATCAGGCTGTAAAACGCTTTCTGCACCTCCTGCGAACAGGCGTTGAGCTCATCAAGAAACAAGCAGTACGGGCCGTCGCGCGCAATCATGCGCGGCGGGCAGAACACGCTCTTGCCGTCCGTGATTTGCGGTACGCCGATGATGTCCTCAGGCGCGAGCTGGCTGCCGAGCATGGACACGCACGGAAGCCCCATCTGCCCGGCAAAATTTTCTACGATCGAGGACTTGCCGATGCCGGGCGCGCCCCAAATGAATACGGGCCGCACGGCCGCAATTCCGAGCAACACATCGACCAGCTGGTTTTGGTTCACGGCAACAGGTATATTCAATCCCGACCCTTCTTTCTGAAATCTCCAATATGCGTTTCAATATGCGTTTCAGCATATTTTAATTGTATTTTTCATAAATGTCATTATAATTATTTTATCCGGAATTTACCGGATATGGGGGGGATGCGATGAGGAAATAGCTTCACGATGAAAAAAGAAACGATCACGATGGCGCACGGCAGCGGGGGGCTCGACTCCGCCGAGCTCATGCAAACGGTCTTTGCGAAGCATTTCGGCAATGAGATCCTCGGGCGGCTTGAAGACAGTGCGGTTGTCACGCTGCCGCAAGGGATTGCGCTTCCGCCGCGCCTCGCAATCAGCACGGACTCTTTCGTCGTGTCGCCGCTCGTCTTTCCGGGCGGCGACATCGGCAAGCTCGCCGTTTGCGGCACTGTCAACGACGTGCTGATGAGCGGCGCGGCGCCAAAGTATTTGACATGCGGGTTTATCATCGAGGCAGGCCTGCCAATCGAATTGCTTGACAGCCTATGCGCGTCGTTTGCGTCCGCCGCCGCGCGGGCGGGCGTCATGGTCGTCGCCGGGGATACCAAAGTGGTTGAAAGCCGCGGCGAGGGCGGCGGGCTGACGATTAACACGACCGGTATCGGTATAGCACAAGCAGCACAAGGGGGCGGTTCTCCCGTGCTGCCCACCCCGTCGGGCATACGCCCCGGGGACAGCATCCTCGTTTCCGGCAATCTTGGCGACCACCATGCCGCTATTCTGTCCGCGCGCATGGGGGTCAAAAATACGATCACAAGCGATTGCGCGCTGCTCACCCCGGTTCTCGCCGCGCTCCGGGGCGCGGGCGTCCCCGTCCACGCGATGCGGGACGTGACGCGCGGCGGCCTCGCCACGGTATTGAACGAACTTGCGAAGGCATCCGGCGCCTCCATTGAGCTTGCGGAGGAAGCAGTCCCCGTGAGTCCGGAAGTGCGCGCGTTTTGCGGCATCATGGGTCTTGATCCGCTTTATATGGGCAATGAGGGGAAGCTTGTTTTGGCCGTCGCGCCGGAAGACGAGCCGCGCGCGCTTGCCGCGATGCGGGAAACGCAAATTGCGAAAGGCGCCGTCCGTATCGCGCGCGCCAAGGCGGGCGCTGCCGGCATACCCGTCGCCATGCGCACCCGCGTAGGCGGTACGGTACGCGTGGACGTGCTTTACGGTGAGGGCCTCCCCCGTATCTGCTGAAACGGGGCGAAAATTGGCGCACCCGCAATTCACTTGCCGTCGCGGTACCCCGGAAAAAGGAACGTAAATGTGTTGATGGCGGCGCCTTTGATTTGCAGGTCTGGGGTGGCGCATTGATTGTCGATAACGCGTAGATTTGATGTAGCCGCCAAGCCGCCGCCGAGCGTTTCCGCGAGCGTCTTGGCGATGGAGAGGCCGATGCCGTGGCCGCCCGTCTCGCTGCTTCGGGATGGGTCCGCCCGGTAAAAACGATCGAAAATACGCGTGAGCATCTCGGGCAATATATACGCGCCCGTATTGGAAACCGCGACAAAAGCCCCGTCTTCGCCAACCCCTGCCTGTATGGCGACGCGGCCGCCCGGGGGCGTATACTTGACCGCGTTTTCAAGAAGAATGGACAGTACTGTCCGTAGCTTTTCGCGATCCGATCGGACGATCAGCGGCTTGCCCTGCGGTGCGCGCAGGTCAAAATCAAAGACGACATTTTTTTCGAACAGAAAGGCTTCGATACGGTCCGCCTCTTCGCAGACGACGCCGACAAGGTCAAATGCGGTCTTTTCCGCCTTCTTTTCCTCGGACTTGGCAAGCGCGAGCAAATTGTCCACGAGCCCGCTCATGCGGCTTGCCTCATCGGCGATATTGTCGATCCAGCAAGCCGGCGCCTCGGCATCCTTTGCGGCTTCGGCATTGGCGGCGATGACCGCGATCGGCGTTTTCAGTTCGTGGGAGGCATCCGCGACAAAACGCCGCTGCCGCGCCATGCTTTCTTCAACAGGCCGGATTGCGCGATTGATCACAAGAACGCTGAGCAAAAGAATGACGGCTATCGCGACAATGCCGCTCGCGACCAAAATCAGGGCGAGCTCCCTGAGCCTGCGGTTTGCGTCTTCGATATCGAGAAAGACGATGCTGCTGTACTCGTTTGCCCGCAATTGCCCTTGCACGGGATTCGCGCCCGCGCCCGCAAATTCGAGGCTATACTTCCAAGCGCGCCCCGCAATCGTCACGGCGCCCGTGTGCATGCGGTCCGCTGCTGCGTCGGGATCGGACGGAACCGCTTTTTCAATGTCGCCCGTGAGCTCTCTTCCCGCCAACGCGTCCTCGATCGCCCCTGCGTAATCCTCATTGCTCAGTTCAAGCAAAGAGAAAACCGTGATGCGGCCATCGCGCTCGATATTTGCCACAAAAGATTTCGAATAATCGATGGGGATGAACGGATTTCCGCTGACCGTGAGATCATTATTGCCTGGCGGCCCGCTCGCAACGGCAGTCCCGTCGCCCCGCTGCGAAAGCATGACGTTTTCGAGCACGCCCGGCGGAATCGAAAAGAGCGCCTTGTCGATTTCGTTTTGCACGCGGTTGTAGGATGCAATATAAATCATGCAAAACGAGCCGACGATGACAAGTGTCAAGCCGATTATATTGACAATCAGAAGCTTGCGGCGGAGCTTTTTCAGCGAGGGCTCGGAAGCGCCGCCGCGCAGCGCTCTCGCAATACGGAAAAACATATGCTACTCCGGTGCGCCGTATTCGAGCATGTAGCCAGAGCCGCGAACATTTCCGATGCGTACGCCGCTGCCGAGCGCCGCGAGCTTTTTGCGCAAAAACGACATATAAGCCTGCACATTGCCGTCTTCGGCGTCGCTGTCGTAACCCCAGATTTTTTCGATGATCGTGTCCGCAGACAAACGAATGCCCTCGTTTTCGATGAGGTATTCAAGCAGATGCGACTCCTTTTGCGTCAGCGTGAACGACTTGTCCCCGCGCGTCAGGACGAGCGAGAGGGGATTGAGCCCGATATCCCCAAAAGCCAGCAGGTCGTCCGTATGAAAAGCGCCGCGCCGCCGCGTCACCGCCTTGATGCGCGCGACGAGCTCCTCCGTCTTGAAAGGCTTTGGGAGGTAATCATCCGCGCCCTTGTCGAGGCCGCGTACGCGGTCTTCCACTTCACCGAGCGCCGTGAGCAGGATGACGGGCGTCGCAACGCCGTCGGCGCGAAGCTCGGAGAGGACGGAGAGCCCGTCTTTTTTCGGCAGCATGATATCGAGCAGGATTACATCGTAAACGCCTGTCAATGCGTTGTACAGGCCCTCCTCGCCGTCAAACGAAACGTCCGTGTCGAAGTTTTGCCGACGCAGGTTTTGAGCGACGGCCTCAGCGAGGCGCTTTTCATCTTCAACAATCAATACTTTCATAATATAAAGCTACCCCCTATAGCTGAATCGGGGCTGAAAAACCGGGGCCGGCCGCGTCTGTCAGCCTGTCAGGCGCGTATGAAGTTGGTCCAGACCTTTTTGCCGCCCGGCGCCTCGGGATACGCGATGCCCGCAGCGCGTCCGGCCTCAATGCATTTGAGCAGCCACGCGGTCGTCTTGCCGACCATTTGCGCGGCTTGGACGCCCTCTTCGTCGCGTATGGCTTCGCCGGGCGCCCCCCCGTGGACCATGGGCCAGTAGGTCGCGGGGACGATGGGCATGCCGGAGATCGGGAAATATTTTTGCAGGGCGTCAAGCGTGGCCGTGGCGCCGCCCCGCCTTGCCGCGCAGACCGCCGCGCCCGGTTTGCCCGCAAAAGCCGCCCCGGCGGCCCCGGCAAAAAAAACGCGGTCGAGAACGGACAAAAGCTGCCCGTTTGGCGAAGCGTAGTATACGGGCGATCCGATGATGAGCGCATCCGCGCCTTCCATTTTGTCAAGAATCGCGTTGACTGCGTCGCCGTCAAACGCGCAGCGATTGCCCCCGTTTGTTTTGCAAACCCCGCAAGCGGCGCATCCTCTGACGGGCCCCGCCGGTATTTGGTAGATTTCGGCCTCGACGCCCTCCGCCTCGAGCGCGTCCGCCGCCGCGCGAAGCGCAACGTATGTATTGCCTTTTTGGTTTGGGCTGCCGTTGACCAACAATGCTTTCATCCTGTCTCCTCCTCCTCTGAAATCTCTTCTTATTATATATCATGCGAACAGTTTTGGTATACTACTCTTTGGCGCCGGAACTAAGCAATGGTCTGTTATGCGGGAGGAACAAAATGAGTGGGAAAATCAAAATGAATACGCCCCTTGTCGAGATGGACGGCGACGAAATGACCCGCGTCATATGGGCTTGGGTCAAAGAGATCTTGCTCGACCCTTTTGTCGAGCTCAAAACCGAATACTTCGACCTCGGCCTGCCCGAGCGCGAGCGCACGAAGGATGGAATCACAACAGGTGCCGCCGAGGCGATCAAGCAGTATGGCGTCGGGGTCAAGTGCGCGACGATCACGCCCAACGAGGAGCGTGTCAAGGAATACAATCTGACAGAGATGTACAAGTCGCCCAACGGCACGATCCGCGCCCTCCTCGACGGCACCGTTTTCCGTGCGCCCATCCTCGCAAAAGGCGTCGTACCGTACATCCCGACATGGAAGCGCCCGATCACGATCGCGCGCCACGCGTACGGCGACATCTACCGCAACACGGAGTCGCCCTGCGAAATCGGCGCAAAGGCAGAGCTCGTGGTGACGGCGCCGGACGGCAGCGAAAAACGCCTGTCAATATATTCGTTTGACGGCTCGGGCGGCGTTGTGCAAGGCGTCCACAATACGGACGCGAGCATCGAATCGTTTGCGCACGCCTGCATGAATTATGCGGCCAGCACAAAACAGGACCTTTGGTTTGCGGCGAAGGACACGATCTCCAAGACTTACGACCGACGTTTCCGCGACATTTTCGAGGGGGTTTTCGCCGCCGAATACAAAGAGAAATTCGACGAGGCCGGCATTGCGTATTCTTACACGCTCATCGACGACGCGATTGCGCGCGTGATCCGCTCAAAGGGCGGCTTCATATGGGCCTGCAAAAATTATGACGGGGATGTGATGAGCGATATGGTCGCGACGGCTTTCGGCTCGCTCGCGATGATGACGAGCGTCCTTGTCTCGCCACAGGGATGCTATGAATACGAGGCGGCGCACGGCACTGTCCAGCGGCACTATTACAAACACGCCGGTGGAGAGCAGACGTCGACCAACTCTGTCGCGACGGTTTTTGCGTGGACGGGCGCACTGAAAAAACGCGCGGAGCTTGACACCCTGCCGCGGCTCGCGGATTTTGCGGCCAAGGTTGAGCTCGCCGTCTTGGAAACGATCGGCGCCGGCCTTATGACGGGCGATCTGTACGCAATCTCAACGCTCGCAAACAAGGAGCAAGTCAACACAGAGACTTTCCTGCTTGAAGCCGCGCAGCGCCTGCACGCCTATATGCGATAATGCGCCGCGCAGTTGCAGTTCACACCCTACCCGTCATTGCGAGCGAAGCGAAGCAATCCGGTGGTTCATGGATTGCCGGGGGGCCGTGGGGGCGCCGTGGGCGCCAATAATTTCGCTTGACATCTGCCGCAGAAGTGCAATAAGATAGCGAGGACAACCCAAAGGGGGTGCCTACTCGCCCGGAGATTTTTCCCGGTGATGGCTGAGACGGCAGAGCGCGGTTGCGCCGTGCCGAACCCCGGAACCTGATGCGGATAATACCGACGGAGGAAAAGGCTATGAAAAACACCAAACTTATTGCATTAGTTGAAGGCGCGATTATCGCGGCGATTGCCGTGGCTCTCTCTTTCATACCGCTGAACACGGCAAACGCGGCGTTTGACCTGTCGCTCGGCCTCATCCCGCTCGGCGTCTATGCGCTTAGGCGTGGGCTCGTGCCGGGGTTGGCCGTCGGTTTTGTTTGGGGCTTGCTGCTCATCATGCTCGGCAAGGCGTATATCCTGACGATTCCGCAGGTCTTGCTCGAATACCCGCTTGCCTTCGCGTTCGGCGGTTTTGGGGGGATATTCTCCGGAACGCTGAAGCGCGGTTTCGCGTCAGGGAAAACCGGCGCCATAGTGCGCACTGTCGTTTTCGCCGCAATTGCGTCTGCGGTCGCGCGCTGGTTTTTCCACTTCTGGGCGGGCGTTGTTTTCTGGGGAAGCTACGCGCCGGAAGGCATGAGCCCATACGTATATTCATTCATCGCAAACGGCGCCAGCGCAGCCGCCAACGCGGTCATGCTCGCGGTCGTGCTGTCCATCCTCGTCGCAAAGGCAAGGACGCTTTTTGTGCCAAAAACGCTGTCATGACAGCATAGCGGCGGGAATAAACACATGGAAAATGCGTGGAGAAATATGGAAAAAATATGTAATATTTCAGATGCAACACTTTCACCCTTGGCGGGTACAGGCCAAAATCTTTGATTTTGTGAAAGTGGCTGAGGGTGCGCAGCAACCGAAGCAATCCATCATCCACTGGATTGCTTCGCTTCGCTCGCAATGACAGTGGTACAGGAGCGTGAACTGTAACCTTTTCAACGTGCTTGGGCTCCTGTCTTTGCTTTCCGCCGTCCGCTTGCATTTTTATTTGGAAGTGTGGCATAATGGCCCTTAGAGTTATGAAAACTTATGAAAAGATATGAAGGAAAAGAATAAAATCATTTTTGATCCGAGATTTGGGAAACGGCCTGCGCGCCTTGTGGGGCGCGACGACGTGCTGCGCGATATCCGTGCCGCGATAGACGACGCGGACGAGCCCGGGCGGACGATGGTCGTGACCGGCGTCAAAGGCTCGGGCAAGACCGCCTTGCTCGCGGAGATTCGCGCGGGATTGGGTTCGGCGCAAGCCGTGTCAATCGATTTGCTTGACGACGCGCGAATGGATGCCATCGGGCAGGGAGAGGGGTTGCGAAACCCGGCGCAAGCGGCGGCGGTATATTTTGCCGATGACGCGCGGGCGGACAGGCCCGGCTTGCGGGAGTTTTTGGCAGGCTACGCGCGCCGCGCCGCCGCGAGGGAAAACGTCATGCTGCTGCTTGCGGGCGTGCCGCACGAGGTTGGCGAATTGCTGAAGGGCGGCGAACTTGCCTTCCTGCGCCGGGCGCGCCGCGCCCCTCTCGGCAGCGTCCGCACGGACGAAGTCCTTTCGCTGTTTGAAGAGGCGTTTGCGGAAAACGGCGCGGGTGCGGATGGGCCGGGCTTGGGCAGCGTGAAAGGCCCGGGCGCGGTCGGGGCGGGCATCGCCAACAGCGCTTTGCTGCGCGCGGCGGAAGCGACGGCGGGCTATCCTTATTTGATTCAGCTCGTCGGCTATTATCTTTCAAAAAACGCAAATAGGATTGACGGCAAAGCGGCGGACAAAGCGATATTTCTCGCAAAAATCGAATTATACAAAAATATTCACGAACCGCAAGTTTGGAGTTTGTCGAGCAAAGACCGCGTCTTTCTCTGGGCGATGGCGCAGGATGACGGGCCGAGCGAATTTGGGGACATCGCGAAGCGCATGGATGTGAGCGCGGGCTATGCATCGAAGTATCGCGAGCGGCTCATCAACGCGGGAATGATCTATCGCAGCGCCTATGGCGAGTTGTCGTTTCAGATGCCGTACATGAAGGAGTACATCGAGAAAGAGTACATCGAACGGCTCGGCGGCGAAGGAAGGAAAAGGAGATTATGAAAGATATCACAGGATTGCTCGGCGTACGTTACCCCATCATACAGGGCGCCATGGCATGGGTGGCCGAACACCGACTCGCGGCAGCCGTCTCAAACGGCGGCGGGCTTGGGCTCATCGCGGGCGGGTCGGCGGACGCGGATTTTGTGCGCGGGCAGATACAGGGCGCGCGCGCGCTGACGGACAAGCCCTTTGGCGTCAACATCATGCTCATGAGCCCGTTTGCGGACGACCTCATGCAGCTTGCGATCGACGAAAAAGTCCGCGTGGTCACAACGGGCGCGGGCAACCCCGGCAAGTATATCGAGGCGCTGAAAGCGGCAGGTATCGTCGTCATCCCCGTCGTGGCGTCCGCCGCGCTTGCCAAGCGCATGGAACGGGCGGGGGCGGACGCGGTCGTTGCGGAGGGCAGCGAATCCGGAGGCCACATCGGCGAAATCACGACGATGAATCTCGTGCCGCAGGTCGCCGACGCGGTTTCCATCCCCGTCATCGCGGCAGGCGGTATCGCGGACGGGCGCGGCGCGGCGGCGGCTTTTATGCTCGGCGCAAAGGGCGTGCAGGTTGGCACGCGCTTTCTTTCCGCCACGGAGGCCGTCGTGGCGCAGTCTTACAAAGACCGCATCATCGCGGCGGGCGATACGGACACGGTCGTCACGGGCCGCTTCACGGGCCACCCCGTGCGGGTGCTTCGCAACAAACTCGCGCGCGAAATGCTGTCAAGGGAAAAAGTTGACATCTCGGTTGAGGAGTTTGAAGGGCTTATGAGCGGCACGCTGCGCAAGGCTGTCGTGGACGGCGATGCCGACTATGGATCGCTCATGGCGGGGCAAAGCGCGGGCCTCGTGAAGAAGGAGCAGCCGGCGGCTGAAATCATCTCGGAGATTATGGATGGGATGAGGGAGGTATATGCTGCGCAGGGTGAATATCTTGGCATGGGCGCGGGCGCTTAGGCCTTGAAGAGTACAATGACGGAAGCAGCAAAAAAATACGCGGTCGTGTTTGCGGGCCAAGGCGCGCAGAAGCCCGGAATGGGCAGAAGCCTGTACGAAGCTTCCCCGGCGGCGCGGCGGGTCTTTGACGAGGCCGGGGGCGAAATCAAATACGATTGTTTTGAGGGCGGCGCCGAGCGGCTCGCGCAGACGGAAGTGACGCAGCCCGCCGTCTATACGATGGATATGGCGGCGTACGCCGCGCTGCGCGAAAAGCTGGGCCCGGGCTTTCCGCCGCCGGGCGCCGTCGCGGGCTTCAGCCTTGGCGAGTATGCCGCGTTCACGGCTGCCGGAATCATTGGCAGCTTTGAAACGGGCCTCGCGCTTGTGAGAACGCGCAGCCTGCTCATGAAAGCGGCCGGGGCGAATCCGGATGGAAGCGGGCGCGGCGCGATGGCGGCGGGCATGGGGGGCAGGGATGCCGTCCTCGCCTTGGTCGAAAAGGCGCGCGGCGATGGCATCCTTGAGGCCGTCAATTTCAACAGCCCGCAGCAGACCGTCGTCGCCGGCGACGCGGAGGCGGTAGCGCGGTTTTCAGGGCTCGCGAAAGCGGGCCGCAGCCTTGGCGTCAAGGCGATCCCGCTGCCCGTCAGCGGCGCCTTTCACAGCCCCCTCATGCGGCCGGCAGCCGAAGGGCTTGCCGAGGCGCTCAAAGCATACGCTTTTGCGCCGCCGTCGCTCAAGGTGTACTTGAATGTAACGGGCGGTCTTTTTGAGGATTGTCCGGGTGCGGAAATGCCGGCAAGTTCAACTGATGATGTCCCGGGCGAGGATAGGTCGGCGGCGGATGCGGCCGGCAACGCGGATGCCGACGCAAAGGCAAAGGCCGTGATGCTGCGCCAGATTCAAAGCCCCGTGCAGTGGCAAGCTACCATAGAGGCGATGGCGGCGGCCGGCATCGAAACAATCGTCGAGGCCGGGCCGGGCAAAACGCTGTCGGGGCTCGTGAAAAAAACGGCGCCGGAGATACAGACGCTGCATGTGGAAGACGCGGAATCGCTTGAAGAGGCCGCAGGGCAGCTGCGGCGATTTGAAGAATGAGGGCGGTTGCGGGCTATTCAAAAACATGGGGAAGCGAAGCCACGATAGGGGAAACGGAGATTAAAGTGGAAAAATTATTGCAGGGCAAACGCGCCGTCGTGACGGGCGGCTCACGCGGCATCGGCAGGGCGATCGCCCTCGAGTTTGCGCGCGAGGGCGCCGAGGTCTGCCTCACTTACGCATCAAACGACGCAGCGGCGCAGGAAACGCTCGCGCTGCTCAAAGAGGCGGGGGCGCGTGCGCCGGTCGCGCTGAAAGGCGACGCGGCCGACGCGGATTTTGCAAAGGAAGTCGCCGCCCGCGTGAAAGACGCCTACGGCGGCGTTGATCTCTTGGTCAACAACGCGGGCGTGACGGACGACGGGCTGCTCATGCGCATGAAGAAGGAAAGTTTTGACCGCGTCATCGCGACAAACCTCAACGGCGCGTTTTATATGCTGAAAGAGCTTTCGCCTTTTATGCTCAAACAGCGCACGGGCCGCGTCGTCAATATCAGCTCCGTCGCGGGCCTCAAGGGCAACGCGGGGCAGGCAAATTACGCGGCGTCAAAGGCAGGGCTTGTCGGCCTCACGCTGTCGGCCGCCAAAGAGCTCGGCGGCAAAGGCGTCACGGTCAACGCCGTCGCGCCCGGTTTCATCGACACCGACATGACAAAGGCGCTCACGGAGGGCCGGCTTGAGCAGGCCTTGAATGCCATCGCGGCCGGACGCCCGGGAACGCCCGAAGAGGTCGCGTACCTTGTCGCTTTTCTCTGCTCGGACCGGGCGGCGTATATCACGGGGCAGGTCGTCGCCATCGACGGCGGCCTCGTCATGTAGGGGGCGCCGGGGACGCGGAGAAGTTTTGGAATAATAACAACGGAGTCATCGGAGGGAAATGAAATGGCAAGAAGAGTTGTAATCACGGGCGTAGGCGCGGTCACGCCGATCGGCAACGACGCGGAAACGTTTTGGGGCAATCTGATCAAGGGGGCGAACGGCATTGATTTTATAACAAAATTCGACACGGGCGACCAGAAAGTCGTGCTTGGCGGCGAAGTCAAGGATTTTGAATATCCCGACGCCCGCGAAGCGAGGCGCCTCGACCTCTTCGCCCAGTACGCGGTCGTCGCGGCGGACGAAGCCTTTGCAATGAGCGGGCTTGTGCCGGGGGAAAATATTCCGGCAGAGCGCGTCAACGCGTATGTCGGCAGCGGCATCGGCGGCATCCGGACGCTCGAGGAAGAGGTGCGCAAAGAGATTTCAAAGGGCAAAAAATTCGTGTCCCCCCTGCTTGTCCCGATGATTATCGGCAATATGGCGTCCGGCTACATTTCGATCGCGCACGGCATCCACGGCACAGCGATGGACATCGTCACCGCCTGCGCCTGCGGCACGCATTGCATCGGCGAGGCGTGGCGCGCGGTCCGGCATGGGTACGCGGACGCGGCCTGCGCCGGCGCGGCGGAATCGCCTTTTGCGGCGACCTGCTTCGCGAGCTTCGCGAATATGAAAGCTATGAATCCGCAGACGGACAAAAACCGCGCTTCGATCCCGTTCGACCGGGAGCGCGGCGGCTTCATCATGGGAGAGGGCGCGGGCATCCTCATCATCGAGGAGCTCGGGCACGCCAAAGCCCGCGGCGCGAAAATCCTCGCGGAAGTCGTCGGCTACGGCACGACGAGCGACGGCCACCACATCACGGCGCCGCTCGAGTCCGGCGTATACGCCGCCGCCGCGATCCGCATGGCGCTCGAGTCTGCCGGCGCCGCGCCCGGGGAGATTTCGTACATCAACGCGCACGGCACGAGCACGCCGCTCAACGACCTCATGGAAACGCGCGCCGTCAAAGAGGTCTTTGGCAAAGCGGCTTACGAGGTCCCGATCAGCTCGACCAAATCCATGACGGCGCACCTGCTCGGCGCGGCCGGCGCGATCGAAGCCGTCGCCTGCGTCAAGGCGATCAATGAAAGCGTGATTCCGCCCACCATCAATTACAAAGAGAAAGACCCGGAGCTTGATCTCGATTACGTAACGGAGGGGCCGCGCAAACTTGACGTCAAATACGCGATGTCCAACAATTTTGGTTTTGGCGGGCACAACGGCTCCGTCATTTTCAAACGCTTTGAAGGGTAAGGGTGACAAGTAAAATGCTTGACACGGAACAAATCAAAGAAATCATACCGCAGCGCGAGCCTTTTCTGCTCGTCGACGAGGTGGAGGAATTGATTCCCGGCGAGCGCGTCGTGGCAATCAAGCGCGTGTGCGCGGACGAGTACTATTTTGCCGGGCACTTCCCCGGCAACCCCGTGATGCCCGGCGTGCTCATCGTCGAGGCGATGGCGCAGGCGGGCGTGATCGGCGTGCTGTCCGTCCCGGAAAACAAAGGCCGCAACGCTTTTTTCGGCGGCATCGACAACGCCCGCTTCCGCGACATGGTCGTGCCGGGCGATACGCTGCGCATCACCGTGGCGCTCGAAAGCGTGCGCAGCCGCGGCGGCAAGGGGCACGGCGAGGTCTGCAAAGTGCTGGAGGACGGCAGCGAAAAGCGCTGCGCCTCGGCGGACATCGTTTTTATGATGTCCAACAATGAAATGCTGTCAGGTGGGATTATTTGATAGAATAAGGGTCGGAGGGAATCTTATGAGTTTCAAATCGGACATTGAAATTGCGCAGGAAGCAGAAATCCGGCCGATTGCGGAGATTGCGGATGGATTGGGCGTAGGCGACCGCTATATCGAAAATTATGGGAAATACAAGGCGAAGATCGACTATGGCCTGCTGGGCGAATATACGGGCCGCCCGGATGGCAAGCTGATCCTCGTGACGGCGATTACGCCGACGCCGGCCGGAGAGGGGAAGACGACGACGACGGTCGGGCTCGCGGACGGGCTGCGGAGGATTGGCAAGAAAAGCATCATCGCGCTGCGGGAGCCCTCGCTTGGCCCGGTGTTCGGCGTCAAGGGCGGCGCGGCCGGTGGGGGCTACGCGCAGGTCGTGCCGATGGAGGACATCAATCTGCATTTCACGGGGGATTTCCACGCAATCGGCGCGGCGAACAATCTGCTTGCGGCGATGCTCGACAACCACATCCACCAGGGCAACGCGCTCGGCATCGATACGCGGCGCATCACATGGAAGCGCTGCATGGATATGAACGACCGGCAGCTGCGGTTCGTCGTGGACGGGCTTGGCGGCAAGACGAACGGTACGCCGCGCGAGGACGGGTTTGACATCACGGTGGCGAGCGAAGTCATGGCGGTGCTCTGCCTCTCAAAAAACATCAGGGATATGAAAGAACGGCTCGGGCGCATCATTGTCGCGTACAATGCCGAAGGGAATCCCGTCACGGCGAATGGCCTGAATGCGCAGGGCGCGATGGCGGCGCTTTTGAAAGACGCGCTCAAGCCCAACCTCGTGCAGACGCTTGAAGGCACGCCCGCATTCATCCACGGCGGGCCGTTCGCGAACATCGCGCACGGGTGCAACTCCGTGATCGCGACGCGCATGGCGCTGAAGCTCGGCGAATACGCCGTGACGGAAGCCGGGTTCGGCGCTGATCTTGGCGCGGAAAAGTTTCTTGACATCAAGTGCAGGGTCGCGGATTTGAACCCGGACGCCGTCGTCATCGTCGCGACGGTCCGCGCGCTCAAGCATCACGGCGGCGTGGCGAAAGCGGATCTGGGCACAGAAAATGTCGTGGCGTTGGAAAACGGCTTGCCCAATCTCCTGCAGCATGTGGAAAACATCACAAAAGTATTCGGATTGCCCGCTGTCGTCGCGATCAACCGCTTTCCGGCCGATACGGAGGCTGAGCTTAAACTGATTGAGGGCAAATGCAAATCGCTCGGAGCCAATGTGGCGCTCTCCGAAGTCTGGGGCAAGGGCGGAGAGGGCGGCGTGGCGCTCGCCAATGAGGTCGTGAGGCTTTGCGGGGAAACGGCCGGCATGCGGCATCCTTACGCGCCTGGGGATTCCATCGAAGACAAATTGAATAGCATCGTCCGCAAGGTTTATCGCGGAAATGGCGCAGTGTTGACGGCGGAAGCAAAAAAGCAGGCGGAGCAGCTGAAAGCACAGGGGTTTGGGGACTATCTGATTTGCATGGCGAAGACGCAGTACAGCTTTTCCGACAATGCGGCTTTGCTCAGCGCGCCCAAGGATTTCGATGTTGTGGTCCGAAGCCTCAAAGTCGCTGCGGGCGCGGGATTCATTGTGGCGCTGACCGGCGACATCATGACAATGCCGGGCTTGCCGAAAATCCCAATCGCGGAGAGCATTGATGTGGATGATTCCGGGAAGATTTCGGGGTTGTTTTGATGGATGGCTTGATGCAGCTCGCCTGCGCGGAATTTGCGGAAATTCTCGCATCGAACGCGCCGGCGCCCGGAGGCGGAGGGGCTTCGGCCTATGTTGGCGCGCTTGGCATTGCGCTTGGCTCCATGGCCGGCCGTTTGACGGGGGGGAAGGCGAAGTACAAAGAAGTACAGGGCGAGATCGAAGCCTTGCTGCAGTATGCGGATCGGCTGCGGCTGCGGCTGCAAGAGCTTGTCGCTGAGGACGCGCTGGCTTTCGCGCCGCTCGCGAGGGCTTACGGCCTGCCGACGGGGACGGACGCGGAGAAGCGGGTGAAAGCCGAAACACTGGAGATCGCTTTGAAAGCGGCCTGCGATGTGCCTCTTGCAATCATGGAAGCCTGTTGCGAAGCGATCGTCCTGATTGGCGAGTTTGCGGAAAAAGGAAGCAAACTGGCGGTCAGCGATGCCGGCGCTGGGGCTGTCTTTTGCAAAGCTGCGCTGATTGGCGCAAGCCTGAATGTGTTCATCAACACGAAGCTGATGATGGACAAATCGTATGCGGAGGCATTGAACGCGAAGGCGAGCGCAATGGTTGCGGAATACGGCGGGAAAGCGGACGAGATATATGAAGCGGTCCGCGGCAGGATGTGAAGGAGAAAGATGTCGGAGGTTTTGAAGGAAAAAAGGCGGTCGTGGTCGGCCGCAGCCTTGTGATTGGCAAACCGGTCGCTATGATGCTGCTTGCGCAAAACGCGACGGTGACGATTTGCCACTCAAAGACGCCCGGACTTGCGGACGAGTGCCGCAGCGCGGACATCCTGATAGCCGATGCCTGCAAGGCGGGGCTTTTAGGCGCAAACAGCCTCAACCCCGAAGGGGTCGTTCTTGATGTCGGTATCAATGTTGACGAATCCGGCAATTTGTGCGGTGATGTCCGAAAAGAAGACGTTGGGCGGGCAAAGGCGTGCTCTCGCCCGTGCCCGGCGGCGTCGTCGCAGTGACGGCGTCTGTGCTCGCCAAGCATATGATAGAAGCGGCCACCCGGAATGCAGGAGCCTCGCCGGGCGCATCCGATTTATGATGTCACAATAATAAGCGCTCGATGCGGGTCCGGACGCGTTCTTCCCCGAGAATCTGCTGTATCTCGTAAATGTCCGGCGAGTTTTGCCGCCCCGTGAGCGCGCGCCGTATCACCGTGCTGACGTCGCCGACGTGGCCCTTGTACATATCCGGGCTGTTCTTGAAGTCTTTTGGGCGCGGCGCGTAACCGTGGGCTGCGGCGAGCCCTCGGATTTTTTCAAACCAAAGCTCGCGGCCGTCCGTGTGGCAGTAGCCCGCGAGGTAGGCGGCGAGCAGCGCGCGCGCGTCCTCCGGCGACACGTTTTCCGGCAGCGGGTCTTCCATCCGGAAGTACCCATCAAAGAAATATGAAATGAAGCCGAATATCTGCGCGGCGTAGGCGAGGTCTTTGCGCGGCTTTTCGCCGGCCCTGCCGATGTCGAGCGCCGCTTCCAGCGTGGCGCGGTTTTCCCTGAGCACGGGAAGCGCGTCCGGCTTTTCGCGCGCGGCCCAGCAAATCAAAAAGTCCGCGAGCTCCGCCGCCGGCAGACGCGCGAGCGTGTCGCGCGAAACGTTTTGCAGTTTGTCAAGGTCAAACAGGATGCCGGACGCACCCATCTTTTCCGTTGTCATGAGGAAATTTGCGCTGTCAAGCTCTGGGTTTGACAGGCGCCATTCCTCGTAATTGGAATTGATGATGGTCAGCAGGTATTCCCGCACGGCGAGCGGATGGTAGCCGTCCGCGATATAGTAAGACAGCGCGAGCTCGGGGTCTGTGCGCTTGGAAAGTTTGCGCTTGACGCCGCCGTCCATCTTCATGAGCAGCGCCGTGTGGCAGTAGATGGGCGGCGCAAAACCGAGCGCGCGGAACAGCGCGATGTGAACGGGCAGCGACGGCAGCCATTCCTCGCCGCGGATGACGTGCGTCGTGTGCATGAGGTGGTCGTCGATGGCGTGCGCAAAATGGTAGGTCGGCAGCCCGTCTTTTTTCAGGATGACGACGTCCATGATATTTTTGGGCAAGGTGATATCACCGCGGATGCCGTCTGTGACGGTGATCGTTTCGTCTGCCGCGCCGCCGGTTCCGCCTTCGCCCGAATCCTCAAAGCCCGCGTTCAGCCGGATTACATAGGGCTCGCCCGCCGCGAGCTTTGAGGCGATGGCCTCGAGATCCGCGCCGCGCCACGCGGCATAAGGCCCGTAGACGCCCGTCAAAAGTTTGGACGCTTCCTGCCCCGCGCGGATGGCGGCGATCTCGTCTTCCGTCAGGAAGCAGGGATAGGCTTTCCCCTCCCGCACGAGCCTGTGCGCGAAAGCCCGGTAGATCGCGCGCCTTTCGGATTGGAAATACGGGCCGTAGGCGCCGCGCTCCGCTGTTTTCGCGGACGCAGCGCCAGCACCGCCGCCCGCCGCCCCGCCGCCGTCCGCGCCAAGCGCCACGCCCTCGTCAAAACCGATCCCGAAATACGCGAGCGAGCGGATGAGGCTTTCGACGGCCCCCTCCACCTCGCGCTTTTGGTCAGTGTCCTCGACGCGCAGCAGGAAAACGCCGCCCGACTGCCGCGCCAGCTTCTGGTTGACCGTCGCCATGAAGAGGTTGCCGAGATGGATGAAGCCTGTCGGGCTCGGACCGAGCCGCGTGACCATCGCCCCATCGGGCAGCGCCCGCGCGGGATATTTTGCCTCGTAATCCGCCGCCGCATTGGCCATGCCGGCCGTTCCGGCAGCGTCAACCCCATCCGCCCCGTCCTGTATCTCCGGAAAAAACAGATCGGCAATCGCCGCAAAATACGCGTTATTTTCCATGGAAGCCATTATATGTCCCAAACCCAAGCAAGAAAAACGCCATTTCAAACGAACCGTTATATTCTTCTGCAATCTCCTGCAACTCAAGCAATGCTGTATCGTTTGGAATGGATATGGCTGAATTTTTTTGCAGAATCCTGTCAATGGCATCCGGCAATACAATGCACAATTTGTAAAAGGCTTCGGCATCACCCGTCACAAGTTCATAGAATTTATCCAAACTGACCCTGCGGATTTTCTTATGTGACACTTTGCTTTTGTCAACGGTTGTCATCCATGTGATGTTCTGCGATTGCTTGGCGATAGCCTCCACAAGAAAGCATGCGCAATCGTCATCCTGAAGGAGCTGATTTTGCATTTTAATATACGTCTTGCCGCTCGACGCGGAGTTCATCGTGTTGTGCTTGTTTTTCATCTCTACATAAACCGTATGCACAACATCGCCTGTCGGCAAGGTGATGCCGCCACTATCACGAAAAACAATATCCCATCCTTCATCCGGGACTTCGCAGTTGTTGATGTAGGCAAAAATGCGTTGGTGAAAATATCCGATATCATTGTTCGCGGATTTGTCACGTTGCCTGAAAATCTCATTGTTTACAATATCAATCCATGATAGGCGATAAACGGATTTATCAAAAATTATTTTAATCGGATCGATAATATTTTCGTTGAACTTTTTTAAGTCATACGGTTCAAGATTGTTATCATATTGCTTGATTGTCTCTGCAAGATGCTGTATCAGCTCGTCGTCCGTAATGAAGTTCAGATACATTTTTACCCTCCAATGATTTGTACATCTCTATTGCGACGCAGTATGCAAGCTCCACGGGGACAGCATTCCCGACTTGTTTGTATTGTTGCGAGGCGGAGCCGCAAAATATCCAGTCGTCAGGGAAGCTCTGGCAACGGGCATTTTCTCTCACGGAAAACGGCCGCGGTTCAATCGGATGGCAACGGTCTGTCTGTTTTTGGCTCGGAGAAGTCAGTACAGCCAAAGACGGTTCGTCAAGGCTCATCCTGCGAAGGATGCCGGTTCTGCCGCCGCCCATTTCCCAACAGCTTTTCATATAAGCCTTGGCAATATCCGGCGAAATATCCCTCCAATAACCTCCCGGCGGTACGAGTTCAAAAATGCCGCGTTTCTTGGCGCTGTATTCTGCCCCGGCGCTCTGCGGCACATCCCTCAAAACATCCCGGAGTACGGGTTTGTACGCATGAGGCGCCGGAAATACAAACCGAATTTCGGGGGCAAGGTCGTTTCGGACGCCAATCGTTATCAGCCGTTCCCTTTTTTGCGCTACCCCATAGTCCCAAGCATTCAGGATTTTGTATTGTATCGCATAGCCTTTTTCCTCGAAAATAGCTCGTATTGTTTCGTATGTACGTCCTTCGTCATGCGTCAACAAGCCGCGGACATTTTCAAAGAGAAACATTTTTGGCTGAAGTTTTTCAAGAAAAAGCGCATAATGGTAAAATAGCGTTCCCCGTGCGTCTTCAAGCCCGAGCCTTTTTCCTGCGTAGCTGAAAGACTGGCAAGGAGCGCCGCCTGACAGCAAATCCAAGTCGCCTTTTTCGATTTGAAAATACGCTTCAAGGTCAAGGCAGGAGATATTTGCGATATCATCGTTTATGACATTCCAACGCGGCCGATTTCTTTTTAGCGTGCTTGCGGCATCCTTATCGTATTCAATCAAGCCAAGGGCTTCAAATCCGGCCATCTCAAGACCCAAAGCCAATCCACCGCCACCGGCAAACAATTCAATTACTCGTCTCGTTTTCATTCTCATTCTCATCTCGCCTTCCGGTGAAATTATAACACACGGGCGCAGTCGAGTGTGTTTCAAGGCTTCTGCCCACATCGCACACAGATCCGCGTCATTTGCCGCCTATCAGCAGCGCCCGCATGAGCCCCACCCCCGTCATCAGCACGCTTTCGTCGAGCGTGTACTCCGGGCTGTGCAGCCGCGCGCCTTCGCCCGTGCCCAGATGCATGAAAAGCCCCGGGGCCTCGCGCTGATAGTAGGAAAAATCCTCCGCCTGCAAGATGGGCGATTTCAGCTCAAACCACGAAAAGCCCGCGCCCGCCAGCGTCTTCCGCGTCTCCTCATACAGCGCCGGCGGATTGACAACAGCCGGATAGCCTTCGGATTTTTCATAACGCAGTTTCACGCCGGTCTCGGTTTCGATGCCCCGCATGATTTTTTCAAGGCCTGTTTTGAAATAATCAAAAGTCTCGTCGTCGTAAGCCCGTATCGCGCCTGTAATGCGCGCGCGGTCTGCAACGATGTTGCTCGCGCTGCCGCTCTGAAACTCGCCGAAACGGATGAGGCGAAACACGGACGCAGGCAGCGCCTTTTCGAGCTCGTACGCCCGCAGGACAAACAGGCAGCCGGCCTCGAGCGCGTCCGCGCCCTTTTGATACTCCGCGATATGCGCCGCGCGCCCTTCGGCAATCACGTTGATGACGAAAGTGCCCGCCATAAATGCCCCCGGCCTGCAGACCACCGTGTTTTCCGGATAGCCCGGCCAAAGATGGATGCCATAAATCCGCGAGACGCCATAGTCCCGCAGGACGCCCGTGTCGCAGATGAGCTTTGCGCCGCCCGTCGTCTCCTCGGCCGCCTGAAAGACGAGCAGGGCGTTTGCCCCCGCCTCGCCCGGATGCCCCGCGATCCAAGCCGCGAGGCCGAGCAGCATGCCCATATGGCCGTCGTGCCCGCAGGCGTGCATCGCGCCCTCGTGTTCTGAGCGAAACGCGCAGCCCGCAGGCTCGCGGATCGGGATCGCGTCCATATCGCTGCGAAACGCGATCGTCTTTTTCGCCGCCGCGCCGCCACTCGCCGCCGCAAAATACGCCGTAAACCCCGCCTTCCCCAAATCGCGGATTTCGCAGCCAAGCGGTTCCAAAACGGAAAGCAAAAATGCCCGCGTCCTCGGCAATTCAAAATCGAGCTCCGGGACGCGGTGCAGCGCCCTGCGAAAGCCGATCACCTTGTTTTCAAATGACTTCCCGCTCACACTTCCCACTCGCTTTGCCCACTCGCTTTGCCCGCTCACACTGCCCGCTCGCTTTGCCCATTCGCTTTGCCCGCTCACACTGCCCACTCGCTTTGCCCATTCGCTTTGCCCGCTCACACTGCCCGCGCCCAAGCTCACACTTCCCAGCTCCGCAGATAGCGCTCCTGCTCCGGCGTCAGCTTGTCGATGGACACGCCCCAAGCCGCGAGCCGCGCGCGCGAAACGATTTCGTCGATTTCATCCGAAACATCGTAGACGCGGCGTTCAAGCGAGGCGTGGTTTTTTGCCACATACAGCGCCGCGTAAAACTGCACGGCAAAACTGATGTCCATAATTTCCGCGGGATGCCCGTCCGCCGCCGCGATGTTGAGCAGCCGGCCTTCCGCGATGATGTTCACGCGCTTGCCGCCCGGCAGCGCGAATGTCTCGATATTGGCGCGCGCCCCATAGCGCGCCTCCGCCTTTTCGGCAAGCGCCGTCACATCGACTTCGACGTTGAAATGGCCCGCGTTGCCGAGGATGGCGCCATCCTTCATCAGCGCCATATGCTCCAGCGTGATGACGTCCTTGCAGCCCGTCGCCGTGATGAAAATATCGCCGAGGGGCGCCGCGCCGGACATCTTCATGACCGCGTATCCGTCCATGCGCGCCTCCATCGCTTTCACGGGGTCGATCTCCGTAACGATGACGGATGCGCCGAGCGCCGCCGCGCGCATCGCGATGCCGCGCCCGCACCAGCCGTAGCCGGCGACCACGACGGCCTTTGACGCGATGATGAGATTGGTGTTGCGCAAAATGCTGTCCCAGACGGACTGGCCCGTCCCATAACGGTTGTCAAAGAGGTGTTTGCACCGCGCGTCGTTGACCGCGAGCATCGGGAACATCAACTTGCCCTCGCTCTCGAGCGCTTTGAGCCGGATGACGCCCGTCGTCGTTTCCTCGCCGCCGCCCCAAACCTCCGCCGCGAGATCGCGGCGCTTTGTGTGCAGCATCCCCACAAGGTCGCCGCCGTCGTCGATCACGATATTGGGCTTTTGCGCGAGGCACATCTCGACGTGTTTCGCGTAACTTTTTTGGCTCTCGCCGTGTACCGCAAAGACCGAGATGCCCGAGATTGCCCGCCCGCCGTGGTCCCTTTTGCCCTGCGCCGCCGTCCTGCCTTTCGCAAGCGCCGCCGCGACGTCGTCCTGCGTCGAAAGCACGTTGCAGCCCATCGCGGAAACCGCCGCGCCCGCCCACGCCAGCACGCGGCAGAGATAGGCCGTCTTGGCTTCCATATGGATCGACAAGCTGAGCCGAACGCCGTCCAAAGGCCTCCGGCCCTGCGGCAGATCCGCGTATTTTTCCTCGAGCGCGCGCAGCAGCGGCATATGCTCCCTGACCCACGCGATCTTGCGCTCGCCCGATGCCGCCAGCGCGATGTCCTTGATTTCAAAATTCTTATTCATGTACCCATCACCTCTGCTGACCATTCCGAATTAAACCATTGCCTTTGCGCCAGCCAATAATCGGCCGCTTTTACAGCGTGCGCTTTGAAAGTCTTGAAGTCGAGATCTATCCGTAGCCTTGATTGCCTCTTTTTGGGCAGCCTTTTCGATTTCTTTAATCTTGCTGTCGCTGATTGCGCGAGATTTGCAGGCTGCGCCCATTTTTTCAAAAAGCCGATCCTTTTCAAATTTGCAAGTATGCGTATACCGTTCCGTGCAGTATTCTTTTCCTTGAGGCTTTCTCCGGGATTTAGGAGTGCAAACCGTTCCAGTGTGCAGGCTCGATGCTTCATCGGCATTTGGTAGGTTGCGTTCCTGCAGATGCCATCCCCGCGTTTCCAAAATGTATCATCACGCATGAGGCCGGCATAGGCAGATTCCGTGTTTTCATATGCAGTCATCTCTTTTCCGCTGTTTGGAAAAACATTCGGCAATCCTGCAAGCGCCTCGGAAACCGGCGCCGCCTTTTCGCGAGTCGGTATTGGGAAAGACAAGGCCCAGTCCGAATATCTGCATGCCAGTATAAAAAACCTATTGCGCCGTTGCGGGACGCCATAGTGAGCCGCATTCATGACGACTTCGATGAAATTGCCATAGCCGATCTGTTTCAATTCTGCTTTCAGCACTTCAACAATCAATTGTGACGATTGCCTCGAAACTTTTTTTGACGCAATGGCAGGGACGTTTTCGAATAACAACAGCTTCGCTTTCGACAATTGCGCGATCCGAATGCCTTCGCGGAAAAGAAATTGGCGGTCGTCATAACCTGTGCATATACCCCCTGGGCCACTGAAACAATCAATGTGCGTAAATGTCATCCTTGCCCTCCGTTCCTGCCGATTATTTTACCACATCCCCCTCCCTATTGTTTGAACTCAATAAAAGTGGGTAAGAATAACAAGATATCGCGTATCCTGTGGTACAATTCTAATAAAGTACGCATTTTGGCAATAGCAAGATGAAGCGATGGGGCGAGGAGAAAGTGCAATATGAAAATGATCAATGTCTGGACAACCGAAATCGATGACGCAGATGCCGCAGTCTCTGAAATCCTTGGGAAACTGGGAGAAAGCCCCGGCGCAAACACCGTAGGCTTGTTGGGCTGCCATCCGGACTATATCGAAAGCGGCGTCGCAGCGGCAGTGGCCGGGCGGCTGCCTTTCGATGTGATTGGCTGCACGACCGCGTTTGGGTCGGCGGCAGGGGCGATGGATCCGGATCTGCTTCAGATCGCGGTGCTGGCGGCGGACGACGCGGAGTTTGCGGTGGCGGTCTCGGGACCGCTCACGCCGGAAAATCTGAAAGAAGAGATGGAGGCCGTTGCTGCGGTCGGGAACGGCATGGCCTCCGGCAAGGCGAAGGTCGGAATCATATACCAGCCGATGATCAAAGGCCTCGTCGGAGATATGGCCATGGGGGCGCTCTCGGGCGCGCTTGGGGGCACACCGCTTTTCGGCACGCTTGCGGGGGGCATTGCGATGGACGGCGGCGACGGCGCCGTGATTGCAAACGGAAACGCAACAACAGGCCAAATCGCCGTCCTGTTTATTTCCGGGAATGTGGAACCGCGTTTCTTCATGCGTTCGATCGCGAACAAAAATATTATTTCGCAAAAAGCGACGGTCACCGAGTCAAACGGCTATGCAATCACAAAGGTCAACGGCATGCCGTATTATGATTATCTTCACAGCATTGGATACAATGCGCAGGAGGCTGTGGATTATACGCAATTGCCTTGCCTTTTCAATTTTGGCAGCGGGCGGCAGGCGGTCGCTCTCGGGATCTACGGGATCGATGAGGCGGGCGGCGTCCGTTTTGGAAGCAAGATACCCGAGGGCACAACGTTTTCCATTGGGGAGATCGATGCGGAGAGCATCCGCGAAACGGACGAAAACGTTTTGGCGGCAATCGCTAGCGAAGGCAGGCCGGACTGCGTATTGCTTTTCCCCTGTGTGTCCCGGTATTTCATGTTGGCGCCGGATTTTGACGCGGAAGCGCATAGGATCGCGGACGCGCTTGGCGGCATTCCGCACGCCGTTTCCTATTCGGGCGGGGAGATCTGCCCGGTCGTAAACAAGGATGGCACGGCGGAAAACCGTTTTCACAATTATTCGATCGTGGCGCTCGCGCTATAGGGCGATAGGGGCAATGGAAGAACAAGAGGGGAAGGAAGTGCAGGACTTGGCAGACGGGAATGCCATCGCGGACGCGGCGGCGGAAGGAACAGCGGAAACGCTCCGAAAAGAGCTGAAAAAAGCGGAACGTGAGATCAAACGGCTCAAACAGTCCATAGATATGGAACGCAACGCTTACGAAAAAAAGCTGCAAGCCAGTGTGGGCGCACGGCATGCGTACATGGCGTTGGCAAACTACATGAGGCTTTTGTTGCGCAACTGCCCGGAAAACATTTTCTTTTTTGACCAATTTGCGCACCTCGCATACGCGACGGACCATTTTCTCGAGGAAGCGAACATCGAAGATTCGTCGGTTATCTACGGAAGGCATGGCAGGGAGCTTTTTTCGTCCATGGATTCCGAGGAGTGGGCGGAATCCATGGACAAGGCGTTTCACTCCGCCATTGCAAAAAACGAATCCATCACACTTGAGGCAAAGCTCGATCTGGGTGGGAAAGGCCGGCTGGGAAAATACCTCATCAGCTTCACGCCGATGCGCAGCGAATATGATGAATATGTCGGATCGCTCATGTACATGACCGATGTCACAGCCATCGAAGAAGCGCGGGAGGCAGCGGAGGAGGCACGGGAGGCGGCGGAGGACGCGAGTATTGCAAAATCGATGTTTCTTTCAAATATGAGCCATGAGATCCGTACGCCGATGAATGCCATCATCGGGATGACGCGAATCGGCAAAGACAGCGAGACGATGGAGAAAAAAGACTATTGCCTCGACCGCATCGAGGACGCATCGACGCATCTCCTGGGCATCATCAACGATGTGCTCGATATTTCAAAAATCGAGGCGGGCAAGTTTGAGCTTTCTGACGCAAATTTCGGCCTCGCGAAAACGCTCGAGCGCGTCACGACGGCAATCGGCTTCAATATGGAGCGAAAAAAGCAAGAGCTGGAAGAGATTACCGACCCGCAACTGCCGGAGTACCTGATTGGCGACAATCAGCGTTTTGCGCAGGTCATCCTCAACCTGCTTTCCAATGCGGTCAAATTCACGCCGGAAGGCGGCAAGATCCGCCTGGATATTGCGCTTGAGGAGGACGGCGCTGATGATTGCCGCATCCGGGTCTCGGTCACGGACACAGGCATCGGCATGAGCGCGGAAACGCAGGCTTTGCTATTCACTTCGTTTCAGCAGGCGGACAGCAGCATTTCGCGCAGGTTTGGCGGCACAGGCCTCGGGCTTGCAATCTCAAAAAACATCGTTGAGAGCATGAGCGGCCGCATCTGGGTCGAATCCAACGAAGGCGAGGGTTCAAAATTTACGTTCATCGTACACATGAAAAAAGGCGAGCCGCCGATTGACAAGGCTTTCCAAAAGTCAGTTGACCTCTCAAAAGTCCGTGCCCTTGTGGTTGACGACTCGTCCGAGATCATTGAATACTTTGCGAATATCGGCGAGCGCTACGGGATTGCTTTCAGCGGCGCCGATACCGGCGAGCAGGCGCTTGGGCTGATTGACAAGGGAGAGCTTTTCGATATCTATTTTGTCGATTGGCGCATGCCGGGCATGAACGGCCTCGAACTGACAAAACGCATCAAAAAGCTTACGGGCGGGGAAGCCGTCGTCGTTATGATTTCGGCCTACGACTATTCAGAACTCGGCGACGACGCAAAGCGCTTTGGGGTTGACGAGTACCTTCAAAAACCGCTCTTCCCGTCGCTTGTCGTGGATGCAATCAACAAATGCCTCGGCGCGAAAAAACTCATACATGGCGACTCTGAGTACGGCGAGCTGAACGACGGGGAGTTTGCGAAGCGCCGCATCCTGCTCGCGGAGGACGTCGAAATAAACCGCGAGATCGTCGCGACCCTGCTCGAGCCGTCGGGCGTCAGCATTGAAACTGCGGAAAACGGCAAGATCGCTGTTGAAAAATTCGAGCGTGATCCGGGCAAATACGACCTCATCCTCATGGATATGCAGATGCCGGAGATGGATGGCCTCGAGGCGACACGCAGGATTCGGGCAATCGACGATCCAAAGGCAGAGACGATACCGATCATCGCGATGACGGCCAACGTGTTCCGCGAAGACATCGAGCAGTGCCTGCAGGCGGGCATGGATGACCACCTCGGAAAGCCGCTGTCGTTTGCAGACCTTGTCGAAAAGCTCAAGCTCTACCTGCCGAAGTGAAATGGCAGGGGCGCCATCCCCCTCGCTGATTGCCCTATATACAACGCGGCGGTTTTTTTGTAAAATACGAACATATGAGCGCGAATCGTTTTAACCTTATATCGGATTACCGGATGACGGGGGACCAGCCCAAGGCGGTTGAGGGCCTCGTTTCCGGTATCTGCGGCGGCAAAAAATACCAGACCCTGCTCGGCGCCACCGGGTCCGGCAAGACCTTTACGATGGCGAACGTCATCGAGCGCGTGCAGAAGCCGACGCTCATTATTTCCCACAACAAGACGCTGGCCGCGCAGCTCTGCGGCGAGTTCAAGGAGTTTTTCCCTGGCAACGCGGTCGAGTATTTCGTTTCGTACTACGACTACTACCAGCCCGAAGCCTATGTGGCCTCGACGGATACCTATATCGACAAGGACGCGGACATCAACGAGGAAATCGACAAGCTCCGCCACTCGGCGACGGCGTCGATCAGCGAGCGAAAAGACGTCATCATCGTCGCGAGCGTGAGCTGTATCTACGGCCTCGGCGAGCCGGTGGACTACAAGACGCAGACACTGTCGCTGAGGCCTGGCATGGGAAAAAACCGGCGCGAGATTCTGACCAAGCTTGTGGATATCCAGTACAAGCGCAACGACATGGGCTTTGACCGCGGCGATTTCCGGGTGCGCGGCGATATCATCGACATCTTTCCGGCGGGCGGCGACGCGCCCGTGCGTGTCGAGCTTTTCGGCGACGAGATCGAGTCGATCAAAGAGATCAACTACGCGACGGGCGAGGTGACGGGCGTGCGGAGCCATATCGCAATCTTCCCAGCCTCGCACTATGTGGCGTCGCCCGAAAAGATGGCGCGCGCCGTGGAGACGATTGAGGACGAGCTCGAGGGGCGCCTGGCGTATTTCAAGGGCCAGGGCAAGCTGCTCGAGGCGCAGCGGCTTGAGCAGCGGACGCGTTACGATCTGGAGATGCTGCGCGAGATCGGCACCTGCAAGGGCATCGAAAATTACGCGCGGCACATCAGCGGGCAGGCGCCCGGGTCGCGGCCTTATACGCTCATCGACTATTTCCCCGAGGATTTCCTCGTCATCATCGACGAGAGCCATGTGATGCTGCCGCAGCTCCGCGCCATGTACGCGGGGGACCGGTCGCGCAAGGAAGCGCTCGTGGAGTACGGGTTTCGGCTGCCTTCGGCGCTCGACAACCGCCCGCTGAAATTCGAGGAGTTCCGGGCGCTCGTCGGGCAAGTGGTCTTTGCGAGCGCGACGCCGGCCGAATTTGAGCGCGAGGCGGCGGGCGGGATCAGCGCCGAGCAGGTGATCCGCCCGACAGGTTTGGTAGACCCGGTGATAGAGGTCCGCCCGACCAAAGGCCAGATCGACGACCTCATCGGCGAAATCAACCTCGTCACGGGGCAGAATGGGGGGCAGGGGGACGGCAGACTGTGTGAAAACGCTGCTGTCTTTGCGAGCGAAGCGAAGCAATCCATAAAGACATCTTGCGAACCGGGCATTCTTGGATTGCCGCGTCGCTGCGCTCCTCGCAATGACGGACTTTTTGCACAGCCTGACGGCGCTGTTTTGCCCGGCGGGCGCGTGCTTGTCACCGTGCTGACGAAAAAAATGGCCGAGAGCCTCACGGCATACCTTGCATCCGCAGGCCTGCGCGTGCGCTACATGCATTCCGACATCCTGACCTTTGAGCGCATGCGGATTCTCCACGATTTGCGCACGGGTGTCTTTGACGTCCTCGTCGGCATCAATCTGCTGCGCGAGGGGCTCGACCTGCCCGAGGTGACGCGCGTCGTCATCCTCGACGCGGACAAGCAGGGCTTTCTGCGCAACGAGACCTCGCTCGTCCAGACAATCGGGCGGGCGGCCCGCAACATCGACGGCAAAGTGATTATGTACGCGGACACGGTCAGCGCGTCGATGCAAAGCGCGATAGACGAAACAAACCGCCGCCGCCGGGTGCAGATGAGTTACAATGAAGCCCACGGCATCACGCCGAGGACAATCGAAAAGGCGGTGCGCGAAGTCCTCGAGGCCACAAAGGTCGCCGAGGCCGAGGATGTCTGGTATGAGGCGCGAAGCAAAAACGAAATGACGCATAAAGAAAGAAAGGAATACATCGGGCGGCTCGAAAAGGAGATGAAAGAGGCCGCCGCGCGGCTCGAGTTTGAACGCGCGGCCGTCCTCCGCGACCGCATCATGGATTTGAAAGCGTGAAGGGATTGACGTACAATGTTTTGAAAAGGAATCGCTATCTTTTGTGAGGGAACATATATGTTTCAAAAGTTGTTAAAAAAGATCGAGGAAGTATCAAATAAAGGATTTGTTTCCGCTTCCGAAGAGTTGATACGCTTCATTGACCAGGCAGACGGTTTCATGGAGCTAATTGTTGATATTGGCACAATCCCTGAATCAATTGCCCATGACTCAACCGAGGAAAAACTCTTTTCAAAAGCATCGGATGCGGTATTGGCCCGTGCGTTTAGGGAAATAGGGCTTCAATCAAGTGTGTTGGCAGAAAGGGCAGATTCTGCTGACGTCGAAGCCAAATCATTGCAATACGGCTATCGCCTTGTCGCTGATGCGAAGGCCTTTCGATTGAGCCGTACCGCCAAAAATCAAAAAGATTTCAAAGTGGGCGCATTGTCAGGTTGGCGGAAAGATGCGGATTTTGCGGTTCTGTGTTCGCCATATTTTCAGTATTCGCGAAAGAGCAGCCAAATATACAGGCAATCCCTTGACAATAATGTCTGTTTGCTGAGTTGGGAACACCTGATTTATTTGCTTGCGAATAAGATAAAGGAAAGCAACACCGTAAACCTTTCGCCAATTTGGAATTTCGGAAAAATATATTCTTCCAAGATCAATGTTGAAACTGCGGGCAAAGATTGTTTTGTCAATGAATTTAACATCCTATTCCTTGATGTCGTTGGGGAGAAAAAAGAATCTTTTATTTCTGCATTGGAAAAACAGCGGGACAAAATCTTTGATCGAGGAGAAGTTGAGAAAGCCTATTGGGACTGTCAAAAAGAGAAAATAAGACGATTGTCAAAAGATCAAGCGATTGATGAATTGATTCGGGCAAAAAAAATCAATGAGAAAATAAGCCAAATAACAAGGCAAACAGGAGGTTTGTTTGAATGATAGACCAGATCATTTGCGGAGATTCAATTCATATGATGGCACAGCTTGAGGATGCGCTGGCGCATGCGATTATTTCCGATATTCCGTACGGAATAAATTGTGACGAATGGGATGTGCTTCACAACAACACGAATACGGCATTGGGCGGATCTTCCGCCGCGCAAAAAGAGTCCGGCGGCATTTATAAAAGACGGGGCAAACCGCTGAATGGATGGAGTACAGCGGATAAGAATATCCCCAAAGAGTATCAGGGCTGGTGCGCATCTTGGGCGAATGATTGGCTGAGAGTCCTTAAGCCAGGCGGGACATGCTTTGTTTTTGCAGGCCGTAGATACGCCCATCGGTGCATTGTTGCCCTTGAAGATGCGGGCTTCATTTTCAAAGACATGATCGCGTGGGAGAAGAATACGGCGGCACACCGCGCACAGAGGCTATCCGCGATTTATGAGCGGCGCGGGGATGATTTCAACAATGCCAAATGGAAAGGTTGGCGAGTGGCAAATCTGCAGCCTTTGTTCGAGCCGGTATTGTGGTTTCAAAAACCATATAGGATTGGCGGTACAATCGCTGACAATGTTCTCGAAAATGGCATAGGCGCATGGAATGAAAAAGCTATGCAAAAATACAATATCAGCCATTCATCGGGTGCATTGTCATGCGCAAATATTATTCAAGTGCCTACATCAAGCGAGGATAGAGGTTCTCATATAGCGCAAAAACCGCTTGAATTGATGAAATGCCTTATTGAGTTGGTGACAATTGAGGGGCAAATCATCGTTGACCCATTTGCGGGGTCCGGAACTACCTGCGTTGCCGCCAAACAATTAAACAGGCATTATATCGGATTTGAGATTTCCAATGATACGTGTGAGATTGCCAAACAGCGAATAGACGAACCATATCAAAGCCAGTTGGCAATGGATATGAAGATATGAAAGACCTCATCATAAAAGGCGCGAACGAGCACAATCTGAAACATGTCAGCGTGACGATCCCGCGCGACAAATTTGTCGTGCTGACGGGGCTGTCGGGCAGCGGCAAGTCTTCGCTGGCTTTCGACACGATTTACGCGGAGGGGCAGCGGCGCTATGTCGAGAGCCTGTCCTCATACGCGCGGATGTTTCTCGGGCGTATGGACAAGCCGGATGTCGAGCTGATCGAAGGGCTCTCGCCCGCGATCTCGATCGACCAAAAGACGACGCACAACAACCCCCGCTCCACCGTCGGCACCGTCACGGAGATTCACGACTATTTGCGCCTCATGTACGCGCGCATCGGCGTGCCGCATTGCCCCGTCTGCGGCCGCGAGATCTCCTCGCAGACCGTAGACCAGATCGCGGATATCCTCGCGGACTACCCTGCGGAGACGCGCATCACCCTGCTTGCGCCCGTCGTGCGCGCGCGCAAAGGGACGCATGAAAAGGTGCTCGAAACCATCCGCAAAGAGGGCTTTGCGCGCGTCCGTGTCGACGGCGCCGTGCGGACGCTCGGGGAGGACGAAATCAGCCTTGACAAAAATCTCAAGCATACGGTCGAGATCGTTGTCGATCGCATCATTGTCAAGGAGGGCGTCATCGGCCGCCTTGCGGAATCCGTCGAGACCGCGCTCGCGCATGGCGAGGGCCTTGTCTGCGCGCACATCGCGTGGCCCCATCCCGAGGACGAGGCAGGCCATGAAGAGGAAAAGCTTTTTTCGACAAAGTTTGCCTGCCCCGACCATGGCGTCAGCCTCGCGGAGCTTGAGCCGCGTATGTTTTCGTTCAACTCGCCTTTCGGCGCGTGCCCTGTCTGCAACGGCCTCGGCTTCATCCAGCAGATCGATCCCGCGCTCATCATCAAACAGCCTGAAAAGAGCGTCCCGGGCGGCGCGCTCGCGGGCGTTTTTGCGAACATGGAATATTCCGGCTTTTATCGCCAGATGATAGACGCGCTCGCGGCCGAGCAGCGGGTCGACCTGTCGCTGCCATGGGGGGAGCTTCCCGAAAAATTCCGCGGGGAAGTCCTGCACGGGACGGGCGGGCGCCATATCAAATACACATACAAGAGCCGCACGACGGGACGGGTCTCGCAGATGGACCACCCCTTTGAAGGCGTGCTGACCAACCTTGAGCGGCGTTACCGCGAGACATCGTCCGAATATATGAAGGACAAGATGGAGCAGTATATGACGCTCGAGCCCTGCGACGCCTGCGGCGGCAAGCGGCTCAAGCCGGAGGTGCTCGCCGTCACGGTCGGCGGGAAAAACATCGCCGAGCTTTCCGATATGAGCGTGCGCACGGCCGCCGGATTCATCGCGGATGTGGAGCCCTCGCTCAGCGCAAAGGACGCCGCCATCGCAAAGCAGATACTCAAGGAGATCCACGCGCGTTTTTCGTTCCTCGTCAATGTGGGGCTCGACTATCTGACGCTCTCCCGCAGCGCGGGCACGCTTTCCGGCGGCGAAGCGCAGCGCATTCGCCTCGCGACGCAAATCGGCAGCGCCCTCGTCGGCGTCATGTACATCCTCGACGAGCCGAGCATCGGCCTTCATCAAAAGGACAACGTCAAGCTCCTGGGGGCGCTGCGCGACCTGACCGACCTCGGAAATACCCTGCTCGTCGTCGAGCACGATGAGGAAACGATGGAATGCGCCGACCACATCGTCGACATCGGCCCCGGCGCCGGCATCCACGGGGGCGAGATCGTCGCGCAAGGCACGATCGAGGACATCAAAGCCTGCCCTGCCTCGATCACGGGGCAGTTTCTGTCGGGCGCGCGCCGGATTGAAGTGCCCAAGACGCGCCGCCCCGGGGACGGAAACGAGATCGTCGTGCGCGGCGCGGCGGCAAACAATTTGAAAAACATCGACGTGGCTTTCCCGCTCGGCAAATTTATCTGCGTGACAGGCGTGTCCGGCTCGGGCAAGTCGTCGCTCGTCAACGAGATTTTGCACAAGGCGCTCGCCCACGACATCAACCGCGCACACGCGCTGCCGGGGCCGCACGCGGGCATAGACGGCGAGGCTCATATCGACAAAGTCATCGACATCGACCAGGCGCCCATCGGCCGCACGCCGCGCTCAAACCCCGCGACCTATACGGGCCTCTTTTCGCCGATCCGCGATTTGTTCGCGAGCCTGCCCGAGGCAAAGGTTCGCGGCTACGAAAAAGGCCGGTTCAGCTTCAACGTGAAAGGCGGCCGTTGCGAGGCCTGCAAAGGCGACGGCATCATCAAAATAGAAATGCACTTCCTGCCGGATGTCTACGTCCCCTGCGAAGTTTGCAAAGGCAAACGCTACAACCGCGAGACACTCGAGGTCAAATACAAGGGCAAGAATATTTTTGAAGTGCTCGATATGACGGTGGACGAGGCGCTGGGTTTTTTCAAAAATATCCCGTCCATAGGCCGCCAGCTCGTGACGCTCGCGGATGTCGGCCTCGGCTACATCAAGCTCGGCCAGCCGTCGACGCAGCTTTCGGGCGGCGAGGCGCAGCGCGTCAAACTCGCGACCGAGCTTTCCAAGCGCAGCACGGGCCGGACGCTTTACATCCTTGACGAGCCTACGACGGGCCTGCATTTTGCGGATGTCGAAAAGCTCACGGAAGTGCTCGACCGTTTGGTCGACGCGGGCAATACCGTCGTCGTGATCGAGCACAACCTCGATGTCATCAAGCGCGCCGACCACATCATCGACCTCGGCCCCGACGGCGGCGACCGCGGCGGCGGGATTGTCGCGACGGGCACGCCCGAGGAAGTCGCAAAAATCAAAAGCTCCTATACCGGGCAGTTTTTGAAAAAGATTTTGCGGTAGGGCGTATCAGAGGTGTGTGCCGGGGCGGGGTGTGTCAGGGGGACGTCAGACTGTGTGAAAACGCTGCTGTCTTTGCGAGCGAAGCGAAGCAATCAAAAAAAACATTTTGCAAACCGTACATTCTTGGATTGCCACGTCGCTGCGCTCCTCGCAATGACGGACTTTTCACACAGTCTGACGCATAACTCGACACAGATTTTATTGCTCGCGATAAGTCCCTAAAATATAGGGGATATCGCGAGCAATTTTTTTAATCACATTGAATGATTTGCTTGCGCAATGGGATAAAATCAAGTAAAATAGCCATATAATCGCGAATA
>JAITMX010000100.1 GCA_031290775.1 Eubacteriales Family XIII. Incertae Sedis bacterium | reverse complement strand
TGATGGCGCGAATGAAGAAGAGATTTAACACGACGGGTCTTTGCATCCCGGAACAGCATTATATGGTGGACATATCGGAACGCGTTGCAGCGGCGAGGGCGATGGTCGACAGGGGCGATTATTTTACAATCAACCGCCCGCGGCAATATGGCAAGACGACGATGCATTCGCAGCTTCGCAGAACGCTATCCGATAGATACGTGGCAATCAGCACAAGTTTTGAAGGCGTTGGCGATCGCTATTTTGAATCGGAAGAAAAATTTTGCAAGGATATTTTTTTCAAATTCGCGAATGATATTCGCTTTACCGATGAAAAACTGTCAAGATGCCTGATGGACAGGCAGCCGAATATTTTTGATTTTGAAACCTTGTCGTTTGAAATTTCCGAGTTGGCCAATCACGAAAGAAGGGGAATCGTTTTGCTCATCGATGAAGTCGACAAGAGCAGCAACAGCAAAGTTTTTTTGCAGTTTCTCGGGCTGTTGAGGAAAAAGTACCTTGCGCGAGAGCGTTTCATACAATCAATACGCCTCTGAGCAAGGGATATTGTATGGAATATTCATCGAAAAAAACGGCAAATTGGCCATCCACAACCAGTTATTCGAGGAAATGATCTATTCTTATCTGCTCGAACAGCAAAATGCAAGGCAATTGGCTATGCCGTTGCTCTCCGTGGAGCTGAGCCAGTTCACGGAGACGGGACGGCTTGACATGGAATTGGCGCTGCGCAAATTCCGTGAGTTTATGCATCAGAAAGTTTCCTGATTTTCACGAATAATGATAGAATCAGACAGGATATGATTGCGGGTTGCGCGAAGGGCGCGGGAGTTGGGTATGGCGGCGGATAGGCTGACGGTAAGATTCAAGCTCGAAGACGGGCGTGAGATTTTGGAGTTTGCGAGCGCGGGCGAGAATGCGCTCGCGGTGGCGAGGTGCGCAAACGTGCCTTTGGACGCGCCTTGCGCGGGCAACGGGACTTGCGGCAAGTGCCGCATTTTCGTAGAGGCGGGCGCTGTCTTTGGGGAACGCGGCAAGCATATTTCGGCGCGTGACTGGCAGGAGGGCTACAGGCTTGCGTGCCAGAGCGAGCTGTCGGGGGATGCCACGATTTTGGTGCCCGAGTCGGCGCTGGCGTATCAAAACCAGATACGCGTCGCGGATTTTTCGTCCGAGACGGCGCAAAACTCCTTTGCGGTCATGAAAAGGGCGGTCATGAGCGAAAAATACCGCTCGGAGGAGATTTTTGCCGAAGTGGCAGTGGCGCTTGATCCGCCGACCTTGGACGACCCCAAGGCAGACCGCGAGCGGCTTGTGGACGCATTGTCTTTGCAGCTTGGGGTGCCCGCGGAAAACATCCGTATCTCGATGCCGGCGCTTCGCAAGCTGCCGGCCGTGCTGCGCGAGGCGGGCTTTTCGGTCACGGCGCTGCTTCGGAAGGAACAGCAGCTCAAGGAAGATATCTATTTGATTTTTGATGTGACAGACGGCGCTTCCGTACAGGCCGGGCTTGCGATCGACATCGGGACGACGACGGTGTCGGCGGCGCTTGTGGATTTGAAAACGAAGGAAATACTCGCTACGGGCAGTGCGGGCAACGCGCAAATCCGCTACGGGGCGGACGTCATTGGGCGGCTCATCGAGAGCGCGCGCGAGGACGGGGGCCGGCGGCTTCGCGAGGCGGTGGCAAAGGAATGCATCGCCCCCTTGACAGAGAAGCTTTGCGAAAGCGCGGGAATATCGCCGCTGCAAATCCGCAGGGCGGCCATCGCGGGCAATACGACGATGATACACCTTTTTATCGGCGTTTATGCGAACAATCTCAGGCTTGAGCCTTATGTGCCGGCCTTTTTCGCGAAGCCGCGCATCCGCGGCTATGAGGCGGATATCGGGATTCATCCGGACGCGGAGATTCTGCTCGCGCCCAGCGTCGGGAGCTATGTGGGCGGCGATATCACGGCCGGCGTTTTTGCGGCCGGCATCGCGCGCAATGACACGTTTTCGCTCTTTATCGATCTTGGCACGAACGGGGAGCTTGTATTTGGCAACAAGGACTTCCTCATGGCCTGCGCCTGCTCGGCGGGGCCGGCCTTTGAGGGCGGGGAAATCAGCTGCGGGATGCGCGCGACGGACGGGGCGATTACGGCTTGTGCCATTGACGCGGAGACGATGGCTCCCGCGTATCTTGTGATCGGCGGGGAAGGGCAGAGGCCGGCGGGGATTTGCGGCAGCGGGCTCATCGACATCATCGGCGAGCTGTTCAAGGCGGGGATCATCAACGCGAAGGGCAAGTTTATCCGCGAGGGCGAGCGCGTCCGGACGGACGAGTGGGGCTTCACGCGCTATATCGTGGTTTGTCCGGATGACACGATTACGGGCGGCGAGGTATATATCAGCGACGCGGATATTGACAATTTCATCCGCGCGAAAGGGTCGATTTTTTCCGCGGTGCGCACGATGCTGAAAGCGATGGATTTTGAGATCGATATGATTTCGGAAGTGTATCTTGCCGGCGGCATCGGCAGCGGGATCGACGTGCGGCACGCGATTGACATTGGGATGCTGCCCGATATCGAGCTGGAGCGTTACCATTATATCGGCAATACTTCGCTGTCGGGGGCGTACGCGATGCTTGTGTCTGACCTCGCGGCGGAGCGGATTGAGGAGATTGCCGGGGGGATGACGTATTTGGAGCTGTCGACGTTTCCCGGCTATATGGACGAGTTTGTAGCGGCATGCTTTTTGCCGCATACGGACCTAACCCTATTTGCACGCAGGTGCAAATAGATGGTAGGCCCTATGCGAGAGGCGCAGCGCTTTAGCGCGTGGCGCCTTACGGCTACAGACCTAACCCTATTTGCGGGTGCAAATAGATGGTAGGCCCTATGCGAGGATTGCGCGGCTTCAGCCGCAATGCAATCTACAAAAACGTCTATGAAACACAGGAATTAGATGAAAATCGAACTTGTGCAAAATATGCACAAGTTGCCGATAATGGCACTATGGATTTGCAAGGAAATATAAGGTTTTGAGTTTGAATTTGCGGCCGGAGTTTGAGGATAAGCAGAATGTTGGGGCGCCGTTTGCGCATTATTTGGCGCTGTATGAGGCGGCGGACCCTTTGGAGATCGCGGGGCGGACGGGGCTTGTGTATGATGCGGGCAGCGGGCGGTTTGCGGTGACGCTTGTCGGGACTGCGTATTATGTAAATCATCCGGCATTCCTTGCGGTCGAGGAGGCCGTCGCGGATGGCCCTGCGGCGGAAACACAAAAAACTACGTCCCCTTTGTGTTCTTGTGATGGGGTGCTTCGGCGGCCTTATGAGGAAATTTTGCTTTTGCGCTATTTGATAGGCGGGCGCTATGTGCCGTATGGGGGCAAGCGGCTGTCTTACGCGGAGATGCCGTGGGGAAATGTCTATCTCTCGCAGTTCAAGGGGCGCGTGGTTTCGCGGCTGGCGCGTGAATTTGGAAAGGACCCCGCGTCGCTCGCGCGGGCTGCCCGGTCTGTGCCGGGGCTGAGGCATGAACTGCTTGGCGGCTGCGATGCCGGGGTTCGTTTTGAGTTTCTCGACAATCTGTATATGAGCATCCTGCTTTGGGAGGGCGACGAGGAGTTCCCGCCGTCCGCGCAGGTGCTTTTTGACGACAATTTCCGGTATGCTTTCACGGCGGAGGATATGGCGGTGGTGGGGGATGTGGCGATTGGGACGCTGAAACGGTATAATGGATGATTGGCTCAGTATTGGCGCCAATGACGAGTGGAAGGTAAGCAGGAATGCGCATCAGTTCGGATATGCTTCGGCGGGGGCTGAAGGAGCAGGGGATCGGCGTGACCGTTTTCGGCAATGTGGACGGGGCGCTTTCGCTTGCGCGCGTATTGTTTGCGCGCGCGGACGAAACGCCTTCCGACGGCTTTGTCTATATTATGGAAGATGCCGGCTCGGCCGAGGTGGCGAAGGCGGAAGGGCGCAAGTACAAATCGGCTTGCGTGATTTCCGGAAATTATGATGTCGAGCTGATCCGTTGCTTTGATTCTGTGTTCATCGCGGAGGAAGGGGTTTCGCTTTCCTTCCTGCACAACGCGCTGCAGCGTGTCTTTGAGCGATATGATTTGTGGAGCAGCGAATTGCGCGACGTGCTGAACGAGGGCTCAAACGTGCAGGCGATGATCGACATCGGCACGAGGGCGCTCGAAAACCCGCTCATCCTGCAAGACAGCAATTTTTCCGTCATCGCGGTGGCGACGGAATACGCGGGCAACCCCTCGCTGGAGCCGATTCTCGACAGCAACAATATCCCGTACCTGATGATGGCGGACCGCTCGTCCTACGACCGCGCCGACGAGCGTTCATCCGTCGTGCCGCTGCAGATTACGGGCCGGCATGCGCTGTACCAAAATATTTTCCAGCAGGGCCGCTTCCAGTACCGCTTGCTTGTGCTGGAAATGGGCGGCGAGTTCCACCCGAGCACGGCGACGCTGCTGGAGTTTATTTCGGGCTATGTGCAGCTTGCCATCGGCTTTGTCGTGGACGAGTCGAAGGAGTCGCAGGCGCTGCCTTTCGTGATGAAGAGCATCTTGTCGGGCGAGTACAAGGATGCGGGATTCATCGAGCAGCGGCTTGGGGAATTTGGCTGGCTGCCGGGCCACAGCTATGTCTGCGCGAAAATCTACGCGGAACTTGCCGATTACCGCAACCGCACCATGCGCTTTATGAGCGACCGGATCGGCGTGATCTTCCCGGAGGCATGCATTTTTGAATACGAGAACAGCATTGCGGCTTTTTTCGACCTGTCGCTTTCGAGCTTTGGCATCGCGAATGTCGAAAAGTCGATGAAGAGCTTCCTGCAGGACAACAATATGAAGGCGGGGCTCAGCAACACGTTTGCGGGCTTTGAATATTTGCGGCAGTATTATATGCAGGCGGGCGAGGCGCTCAAACTCGGGCCGCGCCTGAAGCCTTACCAGTGGCTGCACCGGTTTTCGGACGTGAAGGAGCAGTTTATCCTCGAAAGCTGCACGGAAAGCCTGCCCGCGCGCATGATCTGCGAGCCGGGGCTGCTTCGGCTCAGGGATTATGACGAAAAACACAAGCAGGACCTCTACCATACGCTTTATGTGTACCTGAAAAACAACCGCAAGGCCGTAGCGGCCGCAAAAGAGCTTTACATCCACCGCAGCACTTTCCTCTACCGCCTCGACCGCATCCGGGAGATCATGGGGCAAAGCTTCGAGAACGAGAACAATCAGTGGTATCTGCTGCTGTCGTACAAGCTGCTTGAACGCGAAGGGCGATAGCGTCAATTTTTGTGGCCGTCGCGAAAAAGCGGCTGGGCGGCACAGAAGCACCCATAGAAGCACAGCGCCTTGCGGAAACCGCCGCCGCCTGTTAAACTGAATCTGTAATGACGAAGCCCATCATGTTTGCCGTAATCGGCGACCCCATAGAACACTCGATTTCGCCGCTGTTGCACGCGGCGGTTTTTTCGCGCGTCGGCGCGGCTGCGGCCTATGAAAGGGTGCATGTGCGGCCGGACGGGCTCAACGCCTTTGTACAGGGCTTGCGCACAGGCCCATACTGCGGCGTCAATGTGACGATCCCGCACAAGGCGGCCATCGTGCCGCTGCTTGACGGGCTGCGCGGCGACGCGCTGTTCGCTGGCGCGGTCAACACGGTCGTGCGGGAAAGCGCGGGCGGCGCTGTCAACACGGTCGTGCGGGAAGGCGCGGGCGCGGGCGGCGCTGTGAGGGAAGGCGCCAGGCTTTTCGGGTACAACACCGATATGGAGGGCCTTTCGCGCGCGGTGCGCGGCTGCGGATATGATTACGCGGGAAGCGTTGTTTGCGTCTACGGCACGGGCGGCGCGGCGCTTGGCGCGGCGGCCAAGGCGGCTTCCTGCGGCGCGAAGGAAGTGCGGATCGTCGGGCGCGGCGCGGAGAAAACCGGGCGCGTCGCGGAGCGCGCGAGGGCGGCAGGCGCGGCAAAAATCACCGTGTTTGGCACAAAACAGGCAAGCGACGCGGTTTCGGGCGCGGACATTATGATTCACGCGACGCCGCTGGGCATGAAAGGCTACGGGGCGGATTTTGAAGGCCTTGCCTTCCTTGCCGCCTTGCCGCCCCACGCGCTCGTCTACGACTGCGTGTACACGCCCGCCGAGACGGCGCTGGCGCGGGCGGCGCGGGCGCGGGGCCTTTCGGCCGAGACAGGGCTCTCGATGCTTGTCTGGCAGGGCCTCATCTCGGATACGCTGTTTTTGCGGGCCGCCGGGTTTGAATACGGCGACGCGGAAATTTTAACGGAACAAATTTTCAAATCCGTATATAATATATTGGAAAAGGAGTTGAACGCAAAGGGATGATTATTGTAATCAGCGACAGCGCGACGGATGCGCAGGTCGAGCAGTTTGTAAAGAATATGGAGGGGCGCGGCCTCACGGCAAAGGCGATCCACGGCGACAGCAAGCGCGTTTTCGGGATCGTCGGCGATACCGGGTCGATCGATGCCGAGAGCCTCATGCGCAACGACGCGATTGAAAAAGTCATGAAGGTCACAGCGCCGTACAAGCTTTCGGGCCGGAGCTTCCACCCCGACGATACTGCCCTTTCCCTCTTGGCAAGCGCGGACGCGGGCGGGCCCAAAATCGGCGGCGGCTTTTTTGCCGTGGCGGCGGGGCCGTGCTCGGTCGAAAGCGAGGAGCAGATCCTCACGATCGCGCAGGACGTGAAGCGTTCCGGGGCGGCGCTGTTGCGTGGCGGCGCTTTCAAACCGCGCACGTCGCCGTTTGCGTTTCAGGGGCTCGGGCTTGACGGCCTCGACCTGCTGAAAATCGCGCGCCAAAAGACGGGCCTCGGCATCGTGACCGAGATCATGAGCACCGAGCATCTCGGGGTCTTTGAGAAAGACGTGGACATCATCCAGGTCGGCGCGCGCAATATGCAAAATTTTGCGCTGCTCCGGGAGCTTTCGGTTGTCGGAAAGCCTGTGCTGCTGAAACGCGGCCTTTCCAATACCATCGACGAAATGCTGCAGGCGGCGGACTATGTGCTTTCGGGCGGCAAGGCGAGCGTCATCCTGTGCGAGCGCGGCATCCGCACTTTTGAGACGGCGACGCGCAACACGCTCGACATCTCGGCGGTGCCGGTGCTGAAAAACCGGTCGCATCTGCCCGTAATCGTCGATCCCTCGCATGGGACGGGCTACTGGGACCTCGTCTACCCGATGTCGCTCGCGGCGGTCGCGGCAGGCGCGGACGGGCTCATCATCGAGGTGCATGACCAGCCGGCGCGCGCGCTCTGCGACGGGCAGCAGTCGATCACGCCCGCGCTGTTCGACAGCCTCATGTCAAGAATCGGCAAGGTGCGGGCGGCTCTCAATTAGCCAAACAGCCAAACCAAAATTATTATAAAACAGGAAAAACAAGGAAAACAAATGGACACGAAGAAGAAAAAGGAAATCACAAATTTCAGGGAGCTCATCAACGGGGTCGACAACAAGATCGTCAAGCTGTTCGAGGAGCGCATGCTGCTCGCGAAGGAGATTGTCGACTACAAGACGGCGCACAACCTCGCGATACAGGATATCGAGCGCGAACAGGAGGTCGTGGAAAACGCCGCAGGCTTGGTGGACAAGGAGATGCGCGGGGAGGTCATATTGCTCATGCGCTCGATCATCACGCTCGCGCGCGAATTTCAGCGCAGCCTCGCGTTTTCGAGCGCCGCGCCCGATTTGTTGCCGCCGCCGGAACCGCGCAAGACGAAAGGCGTGCGCTGCGCTTTTCAGGGCGCGCCGGGCGCGTGGGGCGAGCAGGCCGCTTTGAAGCTTTTTCCGAACGCGGAGCTCACGGCCGCGGATTTCTTTGAAAGCGTCTTCCAGAAAGTGAAGGGCGGCGAGGCCGACTACGGCGTGCTTCCGATCGAAAACTCAAAGACGGGCGCGATCGGCGAGACTTACGACTTGCTGAGGCAATACGGCTGCTACATCGTGGGCCGCACATGGATCGACATCCGCCATTGCCTGCTGGCCAAGCCGGGCGCACAGCTCAAGGATATCCGCGAGGTGCACTCGCATCCCGAGGGCTTCAAACAATGCCGCCGCTTTTTGATCGACAAGCCATGGGATCTCATTGCGAGCAGCAACACGGCGGTCGCCGCCGAAAGGACCGCCGCTGCGGAAGGGCAGCGCACAGCGGCGATCGGCTCAAAACTCGCCGGCGAATACAACGGCCTCCTGCCCCTCGCCGAAAATATCATGGACTCGGCGGAAAACCGCACGAGCTTTGTCGTGATCTCAGGCCACCCCGAGTACGATGCCGGCAGCGATTTGATTTCGATCTCTTTTGCCGCGGCGCATCGCGCAGGTTCGCTCTGCGAGGCGTTGCTGCCGTTCATGGCGGCCGGCATCAATTTGACGCGGATAGAGTCCAGGCCTGCTTCGTCCGCGCAGTCGTTCCGCTTCTTCGCGGAGCTCATCGGCAATATCGAGGACCCGGTGGTCAAGGAAACGCTCTCGCACGCCGCCAGCGCGACGGATTATCTTGAAGTCATCGGCTGCTACAAACAGGTGTGAGGCTGCATATTATGAAAAAAATCGCGATCATCAACGGTCCCAACCTCAACCTGCTCGGCACGCGCGAGCCGGACAAATACGGCAATGAGACGCTCGCGGAAATCGAGGCGCGCCTCTCTGCGCTTGCGGCGGGGCTCGGCGGCGAATGCACATTCTTTCAGAGCAATGTCGAGGGCGAGCTTGTGACCGCCATCCAGCAGGCGGGGGAGTCGGACGGGATCGTGCTGAACGCCGGCGCCTATACGCATTATTCGGTGGCAATCCGCGACGCGATCAGCGCTGTCCCCGCGCCTGTCATCGAGGTGCACCTTTCCAATGTGAGCGCGCGCGAGGAGTTTCGGCACACATCGGTCATCGCGCCGGTTTGCTGCGGCCTCATCGCGGGCTTTGGCAGCGAGAGCTACCTGCTCGCCCTGCGGTATTTTTGCCCCGATAACGATCACGGCGATAACTAATGTATTTGTGCCGGCAAGCTTGGCGGCTTTGCCTGCGCCCGCTTTTTTAACCGGATTTTAATTTTGAATCAATCGGGGTTTAAGTTTTTCGCGGTAGGCTATGGACAGCAAATAGCGTTGCGGAAAGGGAGACGGGCATGAAAGTCACGATTGAAAAAATGGAAAGGCTCATGGAGAGCGCCGATGTCGGCTACGAGGTCGCGAAGGGCGCGCTCGAAGCGGCAAACGGCGACCTGCTCGATGCCATCATCACGCTTGAGAAAGAAGGGCGGCTCGGCCCAAACGCCGGGCGGAAAAAGGCGGCGGCGTATTCGACGGGCGGCGGCTTGCCGCTCACCGTGGTCGGGCAGACTTTTGGCGCCGGGATTGGAGCGGGCGCCGGCGGGGCTGGCGCAAAGGCGAAAACGAAAGCGTCGCGCAAGGCGCAAGGCGCCCCCAATTTCACGTTTGGCGGTGGCGGTGGCGGGGCTGCGCCCGGCGGGCCGCAACAAGGCGGAGGAACGCAAGGCGGCGGTTCGCAGTGCAATGGGCAGCAGGGCGGCGGATACCAATACAATTGGCAACAGCACGGCGAGCGGTATTATTATGGCGGGCCGCGCAGGTACAGGGACGAGTCTACGGGATTTGAGGACGGCGCGCGGCGCTTTTTCGCGTGGGTCGGCCGCGTGCTTCGCGGTGGCGTCGTCAACTATTTTGAAGTCTGGCGCCACGGCGAGCGCATCTTGTACTTCCCGGTAATCCTCTTTTTGTTTTGCTTGATCTACTGGGTGTTTTGGGTGGCGCTGGGCATTTTGCTCATCGGCTTGTTTTGCGGCTGCCGCTACCGTTTTTCCGGCCCGCACCTCGGCAGGAAGAGCGTGAACGACGCGATGGACCGGGCCGCTGACATCGCGGATGATATCAAGTCCGGGGAGGGGCAAGAGGAAAAGTGAGCGAAAAAATCCTCATTATTGAAGACGACGAAAAACTCGCGCGCATGATCGAGCTCGAGCTCGGCCACGAGGATTATGAGGCCGAGAAGGCGGCGGACGGGGTGGCGGGCCTGAAGGCCGCCGAGGGCGGCGACCACGACCTCATCCTCTTGGACATCATGCTGCCCGGCATGAGCGGCATCGAAGTCCTGCGCCGCTTGCGCAAGACAAAGGAAACGCCAGTGATTTTGCTCACGGCGCGCGACGAGACGGTTGACAAAGTGCTTGGCCTCGACAGCGGCGCGGACGATTATGTGACAAAGCCCTTCGCGATCGAGGAGCTCCTCGCGCGGATTCGCGCGCAGATCCGCAAATCGCGCAAAGACGCGGGCGCGGAGGACGCGGACACAGGCGCGGGCGCAAGGCTTTCGTTCGGCGAGCTGCGCGTCGACAAAGAAGCGCACACGGCGGTTTTTTCAGACACGGAAACGCCGGTCGAGTTGACGCACAAGGAGTTTGAATTGCTCGTATGCCTATTGGAAAACAAAGGCAGGGTGCTCGGCCGCGACATGCTCTTGAACAAGGTTTGGGGCTATGACTATATCGGGGAGACGAACGTGGTCGACGTTTATGTGCGCTTTCTGCGAAGCAAGATCGACGAACGTTTTGGCGTCAAGCTGATTACGACGGTGCGCGGCGCCGGGTACAAAATCGGATGAGCCGGATGCCGAAACAAAACGACCACAGGCGCATCGCCTGGCGGCTGTCCGGCAAGATCGCCGGCGAGATGATTGTGGCTTCCATACTGATTGATGCCGTCATCTTGGCCTTGATCGCGGTTTTTTACTGCTATCCGGACGCGATCGCTTCCGGCATGCCCGGGCTTGAAGGCTTTCGCGGCGATTTGGCGCCTTTTTTCGGGGCGCTCGGAAATTCTGTCGTAAATCTTTTCAGGTCGAGCCCCTTTCCGCTCTGGCCGCTCATCCCCATCGGGGCTGCCGAGCTCCTCGCTATCATCGGGTCGTCGGTGAGGCTCCGCCGCGCCATCCGTACGCAGCTCGAGCCGCTGCGCGGGCTAAGGGCCGCAGCCGACGCGTATTCGGGCGCGCAGCAGGGCGACGGGGCGCCGCAAGGCGTAGGTGGCGGCGCCGGCATTGGCATCGGCCTCGGCAATCCCGAGGCGCTGCGCCGCATGGCGGACGCGCTGCACCATGTGTACGCCGGCGATATGGACGCCCACTTGGCGCCTGACGCAATCTCGGATGAACTGCGGCCTTTGGCGGCGGCCATCAACGATATGCTCGCCCGCCTCGAGGCCGCCTACGCGGCGCAGGCCAAATTTGTCTCCGACGCGTCGCACGAGCTGCGGACGCCGATCGCTGTCATCCAAGGCTACGCAAATCTGCTCTCGCGCTGGGGCAGCGAAGACCCGGACGCCTTGAGCGAATCGATCGACGCCATCAAGACCGAGGCGGACGCCATGAAGCAGATGGTCAACCAATTGCTCTTTCTCGCGCGGGGCGACAACGACACGCTGCGCCTCGACCTGCAGCGCACAGACCTTGTCCCGATCATGGGCGAAGTGCTGCGCGAGGAGCTTTTGATCGACGAATCCCACGCGATTGAGGCAGACCTCCCGGAAGAGGGCGTCTTTGTATCGGCCGACCCCGCGCTGGTCAAGCAGCTCATGCGCATCCTCGCGGACAACAGCTTGAAATACACGCCGGATGGCGGCGGCGTCACCTTGTCCGTCAGTGCAGACCGGGAGACGGGCCGCGCGCTCATCGCCGTGCAGGACGAGGGGCAGGGAATCCCGGAAGAATTGCTGCCGCATATCTTCGACCGTTTCGTGCGGGCGGACGCGGCGCGGACGCGCAACTCGGGCGGCTCGGGGCTCGGTCTGTCGATCGCCAAGCAAATCGCGGAGCGCCATCTTGGGACGCTTGAGGTCGTGAGCATGGAGGGCGTCGGCAGCCGCTTCACGGCGATATTGCCGCTGCTGTAGCCCCTGCTGCGCGCGGATTGCAAATCAAGCCTTTGGCCCCTTTGCCGCACGCAATCTTATTCCTGCGTGGAGGGATAGACGAGCGGGACGGGTTCGCCCATGATGGCGGGCTCGTAGCCGATATGCGTCAGGAAAAAGTCTTTCGCCCTCGCGAACACTTCGCGGATGTCGCGCGAGAATTGCCCGTGTTTTGTGTCCGGCGCCGCGACGCCGTAAACGTCGAGGCCGATTTTTTTCGCGTTGTAGACAGCCCGGTACAAATGGTAGCGCTGCGTCACGATGACGACGCGTTTCGCCTCAAAAATCTCCTTGCAGCGAATGGCGCTGTCGTAGGTTGAAAAACCCGCGTAATCGAGATAGATATTCGCGGGCTCGATCCCCATAGCCCCCCCGTTTTTCAGCACATAGTCTTTCATGGCCTGGACTTCGTTGTACTCGACCGTGCCGTTGTCGCCCGACAGCAGCAGGATGTTTGAAACGCCGAGGCCGTAAAGCGCCATGCCTTCGTCGAGCCGGTCGGCGAGCATGGGGCTCGGCCCGTCCTCCGCGACTGAAGCGCCAAGCACGAGGATGCAGTCCGCCGCGCCGCCCTCCCGCGCGAGGAGGCCGCGCGCCGCTTCCGCCGTGACGATATAGGGCGCCGCGGTCTGCACGCAGACGATATTGGCCGCAGCCGTGGCGGCGCAGACGAGGATGGCGCAGACGAGCAGGGCGCAGAGGGGGTGTTTTTTGTTTGTTTTTCGCGCAGCAGGCATAATAAATTATCATACCCGAACCGGGCGCGCGCCGCAAATTAAATAAGTGTTTCGTTTTGCGCCTGAAGGCGCTTGTTTCTATATTTAGCTGCCGGGGCAATAGTTGTGCTGCTTTTGAAATTGTCCCGCAAATAAAAGCTCTGTAATGGCGCCCATATGGTTACGAGTGCCATTACAGAGCTTTGGTGCGGTCGAAGGGACTTGAACCCTTACGCCTTGCGGCACACGGCCCTCAACCGTGCGCGTCTGCCAATTCCGCCACGACCGCTTG
>JAITMX010000057.1 GCA_031290775.1 Eubacteriales Family XIII. Incertae Sedis bacterium | reverse complement strand
GCGACAATATGAACCTCCTGCTGTGGGTCTCGCTCTGCTTCGCAGCGCTTGACGGGATCCTGATTTTCCTTTTCCTGTACTACAGGCGCCGCCCCGAGGCGGATGCGGAACGCCAAGTCACAGCATGATGATGGCGCGGGTAGGGCAGGCGGGGGCGCAGTAGCCGCATAGGACGCAGGCGGCTGTGTCGATGGCGGCGATGCCTTCCCGGCCTATGCGGATCGCTTTTGAGGTGCAGCGCTTTTCGCAGGCGCCGCAGCCTTCGCAGTCGCCTCGGTCTACAAACATGCGTTTGCGCGATACGTCCGGCACGAAATCGTTTCCGAGGCGCCCCTCGAAGTACGCTACCGCGTCGTCCACATCTTTTTCGCGGCCCATGCCGATCATGACGCTGACTGCGCCGGGAAGGGACGTGGCGTAGTCGAGCGCTTTTTTGTAATCTTTTGCCAGGTTGCCGCCGCCGAAGGCTTTCATCGTAAAGACGCCGACACCGCGTGCGGAGGCGGCGCGGATGGCCTCCGCCATTTCCTCTTTTGTGCCGGGCGCCGCGCCTTTGCGGATGCCGAGGCCTTGGTAGTTGATGAGCGGAAAGAGGACATCCATGCCTTGCGCGCGCGCGGCCTCAGCGGCGGCGCAGGTATGGTGGGTCGAGACGCCGATGGCTTTCACGTGGCCTTTTGCCTTTGCGTCGTGGAGGCAGGCCCAGGCGCCGGCCCGGTTTGCGAAGTCCGGCGCCTGCCTTATCTCGTGGAGCAGGAAGATGTCTATTTGGTCTATGCCCAAGGCGGCGCGGCAGCCGTCGATTGCTTTGCGCATGCCTTCGTAGCCCGCCGCGAGCGATTTGCTCGCGATGACGGGGCGGGGCAGGGCGCTTTGGTGGAAGGAGGGCGCGAGGCCGTCAAGCGCGCGGCGGATATAGGGATAGGTTTCGTAGTACTCGGCGGTGTCGAAAAAGCCTATGCCTTGCTCGATGGCGTGGCGCACGACGCGCGCGCCTTCGCTGATGGGCAGGGCGAGCTGGGTGCGGCCGACGGTCAGGACGCCCATGCCGGCGGGCGTCACGAAAATACCGGTATTTCCGAGACGCCTCATCTTCATGTTATTGTTATTGTTAATGTTCAAATTGCTTTACGGCTTTGGGCGCTCGGCGGCGGCCCATCCTCCTGCCTACGGCGCCATCGCGAAGCCGACGATCAGGTACAATACGGCGCTGATGCCGGCGGCGAGGAAGCCAAAGGGCATCTGCGTGACCGCGTGGCGGAAGTTGTTGCATCCGGTGGCGGCCGAGGTCAGGATCGTCGCGTCCGAGTAGAAGCAGACGTGGCTGCCGAGCACGCCGGCGGAGATGACGGCCGCGACGGCGACGGCGACATTGACGTCCATCGCGAAAGCGAGCGGGATGACGATCGGCAGGGCGATGATGTACATGCCCCAGTTGGTCCCCGTGATAAACTCCGTAATCGCCAAAACGCCAAAGATGATGACAGGCATGAGGGCCGGCGTCATGTTCGCGGACGCCTTGTCGATGACAAATTGGGTGAAGCCGATCTGGTCGTTGACGGACGCGAAGAGGAAGGTCAGGACCATCATCAGGAGCGGCATAAGCATATTTTTGATGCCGATGAGCGTGACGTCCCAAAAGTCGTCGGCGGACATCACGTTTTGTATCAAATAGAATACGAAGATGAAGATCATCGTGAAGATGACGCCGATCTGCATATCGAAATCGTCAAACGCGGGAATGAACTTGGTCGCGATGACGACGCCGACGAGCACGGCGATGGGCAGCAGGAAATTGATGATTTTCGGGTTTTTCGGGATCTCTATCCGGACGCCGCCTTTGATGTCGATCTTTTCCGAGCCGGCGGGCGCCAGCGGGCCTCCGTCCTCCACGCGTTTGAAAGCTTTTTTCATCGGGCCGAATGTCGGGATGACGCCGATGATGACCAACGGCACGATGAGGGCGGCGACCCATCCGTAGAAACTGTAGGGGATCGTCTGGATGAAATACGCCGTCCCTTGCCCCGCCGGCGCCCAGCCGTTGGTTTCGAGCAGCTGCCCGCAAAAGACGGACCATGTCGTGACGGGGATGAGGACGCAGACGGGCGCGGCTGTCGAATCCACGATATAGGCGAGGAATTCGCGCGGGACTTTGTGCTTGTCCGTCGCCGGCGCCATGGAGGAGCCGACCGTGAGCGAGTTGAGGTAGTCGTCTATGAAGATGACGAGGCCGAGCAGCCACGTCCAAAGCAGGGTGGCCTTTCTCGTCTTTGCTTTCACGGAGACCCACGTCCCGAAAGCCTGTGCGCCGCCCGATTTTTCGATGAGGGAAATGATGGAGCCCATGAGCCCGCACACGATGAAGAGCCACGCGATGTCTTCGCTCATAACGGTTTCAAGCAGGCCGCCCGAGAATCCGTTGAAAACCTCGAGCAGATCGGGGCCGCCGCCGATTCCGTCCGGCACAACCATCATGAACCCCAGGATGCTCGCGAGCGCCAAGGCTTCCAAAATGCGCTTTGTGATGAAGATGTAGACGATGAGAAAGAGCGCGGGGATGAGCGAAAAAAGGCCGAAGCCGGTGTCCGCGCTGTATTGGTCCGGGATTGCCCAAGACAGCAGATACGCGGCGATGACAACGGCCACGACGGCCAAGAGCGATTTGCGGGCGTTGAAATTTTTCACTTCCTGTGACAATGCTTTTAGAGCCATGCCGCCTCCTTAGGAAGCGTTACGGAATAAATTGGACATTTGGCTTGTCTTTTTTCCGCCTGACTGCGTAGCCTTTTTTCCACACGCTTTAGCGTGTAATGGAAAAACGGACAGCAGTGGTGCGCCTTGCCAGCCGAAAAAAACCCTGCGCCAAATTTGTCCACTTTATTCCGTAACACTCCCTTGCCAATCCATCAAATTATTTGCAGTAACAGCTTTGCATAAATTATGCAATAAACGCTATTATACATAAAACCATACGTGTTGGCAATGAAAAAAACTGAAAATACAGATAATTTGCAAAATATGTCGTAACTGATCAGACTTGCCTCGTCATTGCGAGCGAAGCGAAGCAATCCAGCGGATAATGGATTGCCGCGGTCGCTGCGCTCCCTCAGTCACTTTCACAAAATCAAAGATTTTGGAAAGTGTTGCATAAGGTCTTCTTG
>JAITMX010000024.1 GCA_031290775.1 Eubacteriales Family XIII. Incertae Sedis bacterium | reverse complement strand
AAAACGGACAGCAGAGGTGCAAAGCCTCGCCGTACTACCAGTACGGCTACGTTTTGCGCCTTGTCAGCCGAAAAAAATCCTGCGCCAAATTTGTCCACTTTATTTTTCACCACTTCCTTGCACCCACATTGCAATATTACGTTCATACCCCTATTTTGCGATATGAAACATTCTTTTCCCCGCCGTGCCATTGCGGACGAAGCGCGGCAATGACGGATGGATTGCCGCGCTTCGCCCGCAATGGCAGATGGATTGCCGCGCTTCGCCCGCAATGGCAGACCTTACTCCTCGTCCCCTGTCGGGACTCCGAGCACAAACTTCCTGTCAATCTCGATGATGTTGGACTTTGCGTCCCTGATCGTAAAAACCATGGTGTATTCGCCGGCGGGCCCTTCGGTTTTCAGCGCCTCCGGCATGCTCAAGGATTGGGTGGCGCCTCCCGCGAGGGCCGCTCCCGCCGCGTCAACGATTTTCCACGCGCTCACAACATCGCCCTGGTTCAGGCCCTCCAGCGCCGCTTTGCCCGGATTCAAATGCCCGCACTCGCAATCGCTTCCCGAAAAGGCAATCGCCCTGCCTTGCAGCACATCCGCCGGCAGCTCCCCGCCAGCGCCGAAAAAGGCGCCTCCCGCCACCACGGCCGCAGCGACAGCAACCGCTGCCGCCGCCGAGCTGACCACCGCTTTTGCAGCCAGCATCTGCGCCGCCGGAAATTTCATGGCCGCCGTACTCGCGAAAAATTTGTTTGCCGCGGCGGTGGCGGTGTCCTCGGTCACGCGTTTTGCCGCCTGTTGGTGCAGGACGCTGCCAAGCACCGTAGAAGAAGCCCCGGCCTGCGGCGCGGGCGCTGCCTTGTCTGCATTGTCGTCTTTCAGCCTTTCCTGTATCATCATCCGCGCTCTCTGCAAATTGGTTGAAACGGTTCCGATCGATGTGCCCGTGATGCTTGCAATCTCTTTGTAGCTCATGTCTTCATAGTAGTACATCAGTATGGCTTCGCGCCTTTTTTCCGGCAGGCTGAGCACGATTTCGTAGAGGCGGCTTCCCAGCTCTTCGTTCTCCGCGTAAACCTCCGGCAAAAAATCTTTGTCTTCGTCGGCAATCAGGAGCGCTTCGCCGTCGATGTCAAGCTCGCTTTCCCCCGGCCGGCCGCCTCGTTTGTCTATGATTGCCACGCACTTGCTTTTTACAATGCGCATGATCCATGTGTTGACGGCCTCGGGGTTTCGAAGCCGCCCGATGTACCGGTGCATATCCAGCAGGGCTTCCTGCGCCGCGTCTTCCGCGTCATGCATATTGCCCGTAATCATAAGCGCACTGAAGATGATCTCCTGTGTCTTGATACGGCAGAGCTTCTCAAAACTCTCCTTGCTTCCCCTGCTTGCTTTTCCTGCTAACGCGATCACTTCGGCTTTTGACATATCATGGCTGTCCTTATACAGTATGCATCCGCACGGCTTTTCTTGCCTGAAAATTGTACGTAAAGTTGTATCCATTATAACATTTCATTGTGGGGTAAATATATTGTATAATAATTTATCAGGGTTCGGCTTCTGATTTGGTATTGTTTTTTATTGTTGGCTGTAGTAGGGAGGAAGAAAAATTGGGCGTCATATTTTTACTGATCCTGATTCCCCTGATTATCGCAATCGTGCTTTTGGCTGTCAAATCCGACAGGCTGCGTGACCCGGTCGTGATTGCTTCGGGCATCGCGATCGCCGCGATCTCGATTTATTTCGCGGTCTCGCATTTCGGAGGCGTCGTCTTCACACCGTGGACACAGGCGGGCGGCGTCGAATTTTTCGGGCAAAGCGCGGACGCCGGGCATCTCGCCGAGGGCGTGGGCATCGCGATGATGGTGATCGAGGCGGCGCTTGCCGTGCTAATCATTTATTTGGGAATCAAGTACAAGAAGGCCCTCGCGGTCGTGCTGGCGGCGATCCAGACCCCGCTGCTCATTTGGTTTGAGCAAACAAGGGGGCACGATGTCCCGGTGTCGAGCTACATCAACATCGACAACTTTTCGCTCATCATGATACTCATCATCGGCGTCATCGGCTCGATGATCTGCATTTACTCGGTCGGGTACATGAAAGACTTCTCGCGCCATCACGCGGGCGGCAAGGACAGAAGGCCTTTTTTCTTTTTTATGATGTTCCTCTTCCTCGCGGCCATGTTTGGGATCGTGATCTGCAACAATATGATCTGGATGTATTTTTTCTGGGAGGTCACGACGCTTTGCTCGTTCTTCCTGATCGGGTACACCAAGACCGACGAGGCGATCCGCAATTCTTTCCGCGCGCTCATCATGAACCTGCTCGGCGGCCTCGCTTTCGTCTGCGCCATCATCGTGATGGGCAACTACTTCGGCACGGGCACGCTGGAGCTGTCGCAGGTGCTTGAGGTCGGCGTCCAGTACAAGATACAGGCGGCGGCGCAGGGCATGGCCAATACGACGGAGCCCGTCGTCGGGCTCATCGCGACCTTGCTCGCATTTGCGGGCATCACAAAAGCGGCGCAGATGCCGTTTAACAGCTGGCTGCTCGGCGCCATGGTCGCGCCGACGCCGACCTCCGCCCTGCTCCACAGCTCGACGATGGTCAAGGCCGGCGTCTTTCTCATCGTGAAACTCGCGCCGGTGCTCGGCTTCAACAGCGCGGTCAGCGTCGTGCCGGGCTTCATCATCGGGCCGGGCTTCCTCGTGACCATGGTCGGCGGCATCACCTTCCTGTTTGCCTCGATGGCGGCCCTGTCGCAGAGCAACGCCAAGCGCGTGCTCGCCTACTCGACGGTCGCCAATCTCGGCCTCATCGTCGCGTGCGCGGGCATCGGGACGGCGGAAGCGGTATGGGCGGCCATCATGCTCATCATCTTCCACGCGGTGACAAAGTCCCTGCTCTTCCTCTGCGTCGGCACGGTCGAGCACAACATCGGCAGCCGGGACATCGAGGACATGGACGGCCTTTTCGGGCGGATGCCAAAGCTCGCGACCTTCCTCATCATCGGCATCTCCGCGATGTTCCTCGCGCCCTTTGGCATGCTCATTTCCAAATGGGCGGCCTTGCAGTCTTTCATCGACTCGGGGGATATCTGGATCATCCTCGCGCTCGTTTTCGGCTCGGCGGCCACGCTCTTTTACTGGACCAAGTGGCTCGGCAAGATGACCGCCGTCGTCGCGGCCAGGGAAAGCATCGAAAACAAAGTCCACGGCAGCGAATGGGGCATCCTCGGCGGGCTGGCGGCCTTCACCGTCGCCGTCACGGTCACGTTCCCGTTCTTCTCCAAGGGCGTCGTCGTGCCCTATCTCGGCGTGGCGTTCTCGGACATCCCGGAAAAAACCTTCGAGGCGCTTCGCATGGACAATATGATCATCATGATGATTATGGCCGTGCTCATCATCGTGCTTGCGCTGCTCTTTTACGGCAGGACGGAAAAACGGATTGTGCCGCTCTATATGGCCGGCACAAACGAGGGCGACAACCTCACCTTCACGGGCGCGATGCAAAAGGACGTGCCGGTCTCGCTGCGCAACTGGTATCTGGAGGAAGTCTTCCCCGAAAAAATGATGAACCGCATCGGCGTCATCGCCACAAGCGTCTTTCTCGCGATTACATTTTCATATGTCATCTCAATATCCATATCGCTCTATCTATATATAATAGAAGGAGGTGGCGTCTGATGAGCACGGTGCTTTTCACATTTTACGGGAACGAGCTTCATGTATCGCATCTCCTCGGGGCAGTGCTTTACATTGTGCTCGCGCCCTTTGCCGGCGGCTTCATCGCGGGGCTCGACCGCAAGGTCACGGCGCGGATGCAGGGCCGTTTCGGGCCGCCGGTCCTCCAGCCTTTTTACGATGTCGCAAAGCTGTTTGGCAAGGAAAAGATCACGGTCAACAACGGGCAGGATTTTTATATCATGTGCAGCCTCATCTTCATGGTCATCTCCGGCGTGTTTTTCTTTGCCGGCTCCAACCTGCTCATGATGATTTTCACGCTGACGGCGGCTTCGATCTTCCTCGTCCTCGCGGGCTTTTCGTCCAACTCGCCCTACGCCCAGCTCGGCGCGGAGCGCGAATTGCTCCAGATGATGAGCTACGAGCCGATGGTGCTGCTCGCGGCCGTCGGCCTCTTTATGGTCAACGGCAGTTTCAATGTCGGCGATATCGTCACGTCGGATATTTTCTCGTTCAAGTATCTCGTCGGGATGTTCATCGGCTACATCTTCATCATCACGATCAAGCTGCGCAAATCGCCCTTTGACCTTTCGATGTCGCACCACGCGCACCAGGAGCTCGTCAAGGGGCTCACGACGGAGCTTTCCGGCAAGACGCTCGGCATCCTCGAAATCTCGCATTGGTACGAAAACGTCTTCCTGCTCGGTTTCGTCTTTATCTTTTTCGCAAGGGGCCAGATCCTGTACGCGGTCCTCGGCGTGGCCGTCGTCGTCGCGTGCTATTTCGTCGAAATCCTCATCGACAACGGCTACGCGCGCATGAAATGGCAGTTTACAATCAAGTCGGCATGGATCGTCACCTTGATCTTTGGCGGCGGCAACCTGTTCGTGCTGTACTATGTGCGGACGTTCCTGCAGCAGTAGAAAGGAGGCGGAAACAAGATGGCAAGTATCGCAAAATCACCTTGGGTCATCCATTACGACGGCTCCAGCTGCAACGGCTGCGACATCGAGGTGCTCGCCTGCCTCACGCCGATGTACGACGTCGAGCGTTTTGGCATCATCAATACAGGCAACCCAAAACACGCGGACGTCTTCCTCGTCACGGGTTCCGTCAACGAGCAAAACATCCCCGTCGTCAAGCAAATCTACGACCAGATCCCCAACCCGAAGGTGGTCGTCGCGGTCGGCATCTGCGCCACGTCGGGCGGCATCTTCCGCGACTGCTACAATGTCGTCGGCGGCGTCGACCAGGTGATCCCCGTCGATGTCTATGTGCCCGGCTGCGCGGCAAGGCCCGAAGCCATCATCGACGGCGTCGTCAAGGGCCTCGGCCTGCTCGCGGAAAAGCAAAAAGAAATGGCGAAGGGCGTCACGGACGCGGACGTGCCGGGGGCGTACCTTTACGAAGGGGCGCGGGATGAAACCGGGACGCTGGTGGCGGAGGACGCAGGCGCGGAGGATGCGGGTGCGGAATCAGAAAGCGCGGGCGATGAGGGCGCGGAGGCGGATGGCGCGGGCGCGGGCGGCGCAGAATCAGAGGGCGCGGTCGGCGCGGAATCAGAAAGCGCGGTCGGCGCGGAATCAGAGGGCGCGGTCGGCGCCGAATCAGAGGGCGCGGTCGGCGCGGACTCAGAAAGCGCCGATGAGGACGCGGAGGCGGAAGGCGCCGATGAAATCGGCACATTGCCGGCAGACTGTGTGAAAAGTCCGTCATTGCGAGCGAAGCGAAGCAATCCAGTGGTTCATGGATTGCCGCGGTCGCTACGCTCCCTCGCAATGACAGCCCTTGACGACGCGGAGGCGGACGGCGCGGACGGCGCGGAAGCGGACGGCGCGGGTACAGAGGCGGGCGAAGCCGGGACAGGCGAAACGGAGAAGGGCGCGGGCGAAGCCGGGACAGGCGAAACGGAGAAGGAGGCGGACGAAGAATGACGGAAAGAAAAGACCTCATAACGGATATCGAAGCGGCGGCGCCGGCGGAGCTGCTGGGGACCGCAGGGGACGCCAAGACGGCGGGCTACCGGCTCGGCCAGATCTGCGCGACGCTGGCAGGCGATACGCTCGAAATCCTGTATACCTTTGAGAAAGACAATATCCTGAAAAATTACAAATTTACGATTGGCGCGGCGGCGCCGGAGCTGCAAAGCGTCACGGCGATTTACCCTTACGCCTTTATTTACGAAAACGAGATGCACGATTTGTTTGGCGTCACGTTCAAAAATCTTGCGCTTGATTACGGCGGCAAGTTCTTCAAGACGGCGCAGGCTACGCCTTGGAACCCGGCGTTTGGGAAAGGGGGCGAAAACTGATGGCAAAGCGGACGATCATCCCTTTCGGGCCGCAGCACCCGGTCCTGCCCGAGCCGATCCATCTCGACCTCGTGCTCGAAGACGAAAAGGTCGTCGAGGCGATCCCCTCGATTGGCTTCATCCACCGCGGCCTTGAAAAGCTCGTCGAAAAAAACGAATGGCCCGAAATGGTCTACGTCATCGAGCGCGTCTGCGGCATTTGCAGCTTTGGCCACGGCTGGGGCTATTGCAAGAGCATTGAGGGCAACCTCGGCGTAGAGGTCCCGCCGCGCGCGGAATACCTCCGCACGATCTGGCACGAGCTCGGGCGCATCCACAGCCATCTGCTGTGGCTCGGGCTGCTCGCGGACGGCTTTGGTTTTGAAAGCCTGTTCATGCACACGTGGCGCCTTCGCGAAACCATCCTCGACATCTTTGAGGAAACCACGGGCGGGCGCGTCATCTTTTCGGTCTGCAAGGTCGGCGGCTTGCGCAAAGACGTTTCAAACGAAAAACTTGCCGAAATCGCGGGGACCCTGGACGGCTTGGAAAAGGAGCTGCGCGAGTTGACGCAGGTCTTTTTGGACGATGTGTCGGTCGCCAACCGCCTCGTCGGCGTAGGCACGCTCACACAGGACGAAGCCATCGCCCTCGGCGCGGTGGGCCCGACAGCCCGCGGCTCGGGCGTCAACAACGATGTGCGCCTCGACGGGCACGGCGCCTACGGGCAGCTCGACTTTGAGCCCTGCCTCGAAGAAGCGGGCGACTGCTACGCAAGGTGCAAGGTCCGTATCCGGGAGCTCTTTCAGTCGATCGGCCTCATCAAACAGGCGGCTGCGCAAATACCGGACGGCGACATCGCAATCGAAATCAAGGGAAAACATCCGGCAGGCGAATACGTCGGGCGCATGGAACAGCCGCGCGGCGAAGCTTATTATTATTCAAAGGGCTCGGGGCAGAAATTTCTCGAACGCATCCGGGTGCGCACACCCACCAACGCCAATATCCCCGCGCTTGTGAAGACGCTTCAGGGCTGCGATTTTGCGGACGTGCCGATGCTCGTGCTGACGATCGACCCCTGCATCAGCTGTACGGAAAGGTAGGTATCGCATGGCAAATCTGAAAATAGGCAAGATGGTCTTGCGCAGCCTCTTCAAGAGGCCGGCGACGCTCATGTACCCCACCGTCCCACGCGAATGGAAAGAGCTCACGCGCGGGCGCATCGAGATCGACATCGACAGCTGCATTTTTTGCGGCATCTGCGCGCGCAAGTGCCCGACGGACGCGATCGCGGTCGACCGGAACGCAAAGAGCTGGTCGATCGCCCGCATGGGCTGCGTCCAGTGCAGCTGCTGCGTCGAGGCGTGCCCAAAAAGCTGCCTGCTCAACAAAGCGGGCTACACGAGCCCGGACACGGAGAAGGTTGTGGACACGTTCGTGAAGCCGGAGGCGGAGCCGGGGTCCGTCGTTGATTCATAGGCAAAAACCAAGCTCAGATGATTGAACAACCATTGGAAAGGATGGGGTGCGCATGGCAGCGCCGAATGAAAGCACGGAAAACAGATTTTTTGCGGATATTTCGGCGATTTTGCGGGAAGGCCGCAACAAGGCTCATGTCGCCGTCAATTTCGCAATGGTGGAAACCTATTGGAAAATGGGCAAGCTGATTGTCGAACAAGAGCAGCAAGGCTATGAACGCGCAAACTACGGAGAACATCTGCTTGTAAACTTGTCGCGCCATTTGAGCGGTACATTTGGAAAAGGCTTTTCTGTTGCAAATTTATGGAATTTCAGGCAATTCTACCTCACTTATCCCCAAGAAGAGATTCTCTACACAGTGTGTAGAGAATTGAGTTGGTCGCACATCCGCCTGATTATGCGCCTTGACAGTCAAAAAGCCCGGGACTACTATTTGAATGAAGCCAGAACGCAAAACTGGAGCGTCCGCGCCTTGGAGCGCAATATCAAGTCGGGATATTTTGAGCGTTTGCTGTCATCGCAGAACAGCGAGTTTCCGGCATCGGAATTGACAAATGGAATAAGTATGGATGATTTGATCAAAGACCCTTATGTACTTGAGTTTCTCGGTTTGCCGGAAAATGTCGCGGGAAAAGAATCGCGCCTTGAATCCGCCATTATCGGGCATTTGCAGGAGTTTTTGCTTGAAATGGGCAAGGGATTTTCCTTTGTCGGCCGGCAGTTGCGTATCAGCACAGAGACGTCGCATTTTTATGTGGATGTCGTTTTTTACAATTATTTGCTCAAATGCTTTGTCATTATAGATTTGAAAACGCAAAAATTGACTCATCAGGACATCGGGCAAATGGATATGTATGTCCGTATGTTTGATGATTTGAAGCGCGGCGTGGACGACAACCCCACCATCGGACTCATCCTGTGCGCCGACAAGGACGAAACGATTGTGAAGTATTCCGTGTTGCGGGAAAGCCGTCAGATTTTTGCATCCAAATACAAGACCATTTTGCCGTCAGAAGAAGAGCTGACGGCGGAATTGGAACGGAATACTCGCTTCCTGCGTGAAGTACGGGATACAGCGATTCGTAAAAATGATGAATAGGGAAAAATACGCGGGTCGTTGACAGAGTTGAGAGGAAGGGAACCATGACAGAGGCGGAAAAGCTCAGGGCGCTGATTGACGGGGCGCGGCACATCGTCTTTTTTGGGGGCGCGGGCGTCTCGACGGAAAGCGGCATCCCCGACTTCCGCTCGGAATCAGGGCTGTACAAAGCGCAAAGCGAATACGGCCACAGTCCTGAGGAGATGATCTCGCACTCCTTTTTCCTGCGCGAACCCGACATCTTCTTTCATTATTACAAGGAAAATCTCATCTACCCGGACGCAAGGCCGAACGCGGCGCATCTGGGGCTTGCGCAGATAGAGCGCGCGGGCAAAGACATCAAAATCGTCACGCAAAACATCGACGGCCTGCATCAGGCTGCGGGCTCCTCCACCGTGTACGAGCTGCATGGCAGCGTCCACCGCAATACCTGCACATCATGCGGCGCCAAATACGGCCTCGATTACATCCTCGACCCGGCCCACTGCAAGTGGTCAGACGGGCGGGCGTCAGACGGGGACGATTCTCAATCGCCCTCTGTGCCGTGGTGCGGGCGCTGCGGCGGGCTCGTGCGGCCCGATGTCGTGCTGTATGAGGAAGGGCTCGACGGGGATACCGTCTCGGCGGCGACAGCGGCCATCGCCAAAGCGGACCTGCTCATCGTGGGCGGCACGTCGCTCGTCGTCTATCCGGCCGCAGGCTATCTGAATTATTTCCGCGGGGACGCGCTCGTGCTCATCAACAAAAGCGCAACGAGCGCCGACGGGCGCGCCAGCCTCCGGATACGCAGGCCAATCGGCGAAGTCTTTTCGGAACTCGGATATTAGAGCGGCGGGCGCATGGATGCCGCCCGGCTTCAGGCAAAACTTGACGTTGAAGAACTGAACCGCAGGGTTCAAGCGGTGGAGGACGGTCTTTCCCAGCTGATTGACGCCGATGAGGTTTTGTCTTCACTTGAAAAACTGGGCTATTGATGATACGCATATCGTACTCTGACACGGCGCGGCTTGATCTTGCCGCACCATATGCTGTCAACGATTTCGACAGCGCCGAAAGCCCGAAGGTACTTTTCAAAATGCTTATCCTGCAAACGATTTCTATATTTACTGTTGCGAGCGCCATACACCGCCCTCCCGTTTCATTTGTTTCGTTGCCTTGCACATGAAATATGTCAGGCGAAATCCAAATTTCGCAAATTCATGTTATAATTTTTTTCATGACGGCCTCACTCAAAATCATCAAACTGAAATGCACGGTACGCGCGTTGCGGGAAGTGTCTCTCGGAAATAGGGACCACCTTGGCAACACGCTGCGCGGCGCGTTCGGCAGTACGCTTGCGTGGCTCTATGACGACCACCCGGATCGCAGATTTCGGAATATGCGAAATCTCATCTTCAAAAACGAGACCGTGGCTGACTACAGGAATCAAGTACTCGGCATCACAGCGAAGCGCGGGAACTATCCGAATCCCTTTCTGCTTGAGTGCTGCAAACTTGAAAATACGCATCTCGATCCCGACGATTTGTTTTCTTTCAATGTCACGCTCTTGGGTGCGGCGACAAACTACGTTTCCGAAGTCGCGATCGTAATCCGGAAGATATGCGGCGGGCGTATCGGGCGCGATATCGATGCCTTTGCCTGTGAATCCATCGTGGATTTCCAGACAGGCAAAGACCTATTAGAGTCTCCGGATGCCATAGAAAAAGACGAGGTATACAGATGGCGCGAGGACGAATACGATGCGGAAGCCTTCCTGTTCGATTCCCGTCTCACAGTCGCATTCATCGAAGAAACCTTTCTGAGCGAAACGGCAATGGAATACTCTGGGCCGATACGGGGTATCGCCGAAAGAGGTTTGCCGTTTTATGATTTTATTCGCGCAGTGCTTTCGCGCGTCACGCTGCTATGCAATGGATACGGCTCCGGGGCATCGGATGACCTGATTCTCAAAGATCTGCTTCTCGGGGCGCAGCACGTCCAGATTGCTGCGCATGACCTTCATGAAGAGAGATTTTTCAATCACTCGCGCACATCCTTCGGAAAGAAAATCCCCGTGAAAGGCTTCACGGGGATGATTGAATATACGGAGTGCCCCGCCGATTATCTGCCCTACATCAAGCTTGGCGCCTTCCTGCACATCGGCGGCATGGCAACGCGCGGTCTCGGACACTATGTTTACAGCACGGACGGGGACAAATTCTCAGCCCCTTATGTGGTCTCGCCGCTTACGTTTGTTTGACAGCTCAAGCGTGCTCTATGACGCAACTATGTACTTTGGTTTTTTTGTCGTACGAAATGCCGACGAGCAATATATCGCCCCGGTAGTCTTTCAGAGCCCCGGCATATTTCTTTTCGTGTATTTGCGTGATGGC
>JAITMX010000201.1 GCA_031290775.1 Eubacteriales Family XIII. Incertae Sedis bacterium | reverse complement strand
GCGTTCGCAACCTATCCCGATTTGCGCAAGCAAATCGATGGAAGGTTGCATTCGAGGAGTGCAGCGGCTTTGCCGCGTGGCACTCTACCGTGGTCGTCTACCGTGTCCGTTTTTCCATTGCACGCTAAAGCGTGTGGAAAAAAGGCAAGCTACGGCTGACGGTATTCCGGCAAGGGTCTGAGTTGTTGCAAGCATTTGGATTATCGCAAATCCGGTATTGGATTCCCCCTTTCGGATTTGGGCGGCAGGTGGTACAATACTCATACAATTGAACAGCGTTCGTGTTTCGGACGCCGCGTGCGATGGCAACAAGCAGCGCACGGGGCGGCCGGCTTGGGAAGCGCAGATTGAATCAGCGCTTCCCAAGAGGGAATCGGGTGAAAAGCCCGTATGGTACCGCCGCTGTAAGCGGGGAGCGTGAGGCCGTGTCCGAAAGGGCATGACGCCACTGGCAAAGAAGCCGGGAAGGCAGGCCAAGCCGCATAGATCCGCGAGTCAGAAGACCTGCACGAACGCGCATGGCAAGCCGCCCACGGCTATGGGCGTTGTTTGGGGCGAAATAATGAAAGCAGAAAAAGCGGTCTGTCAGGCCGCTTTATTGTTTTTTGTTCTGCGGATGCTCCGGGCAGGAAAGGAGAAAGATGAGAAAGATGAGGAAAAAGTTTTTTGCGGCAATTTTGGCGCTTGCGCTGGCGGGCGCCCTGCTGGCGGGTTGCTCGGGCGGAAGCGGGGAGGCGCCCGCCCCCGCGCCCGCGGGCGAGGGAAGCGCGGCGGCACCGGCTGAGGCGCCAGCGGACAGCGGCGGCATCACGCTCACGGATATGACGGGGCGCGAGGTGACGCTTGAGGCGCCCGCGACGCGCGTTGTCGCGCTCACGGCCTCGGACGTGGAGATTCTCTACGCGATCGGCGCGGGCGACACGTTGGCCGGGCGCGGCGAATATTGCAATTATCCGCCCGAAGCGTTGGCCGTGCAACCCGTGCAGTCAGGCAATGAGACCAATATCGAGCAGATCATCGCGCTTGGGCCGCAGCTGCTTTTGATGGGCACGATGGCGCAGTCCGAGGAGCAGCTCAAGCAGCTCGAGGCGGCCGGCATCGCGGCCTTCGTGACGGACGCGCAGAATATCGAGGAGACCTATGTGTCGATCGAGCTCATCGGCGAGCTGATGGGCAGGAGCGCGGAAGCCGGGGAAGTCGTTTCGGATATGCAGGCGACACTCGCGGAGCTCCGGGAAAAGGCGGCGGAGGCTGCGGAAGGCGATCAAAAAACAATTTACTTTGAGGTCTCGCCGCTCGAATATGGGCTGTGGACATCGGGCGCGGACACCTTTATGGACGAAGTCGCAAACCTGCTCGGCTTGCGCAATATCTTTGGCGATGTCTCCGGCTGGGCCGAAGTTTCCGAGGAGCAAGTGCTTGAGCGCAGTCCCGACTATATCATGACGGTCGGCATGTATTTCGGCGACGGGCCGACGCCCATCGAAAGCCTGCTCGCGCGCCCGGGCTGGGAAAGCATCCCGGCAATCAACAACAGGGCGATCCTCAACCTGACGGCTGACGAGCTTTCGCGCCCCGGGCCGCGGATTGCGGACGGCGCCAAGGCATTGTACGAGTTTGTCTACGAAAGCGGATCCGCAACGCCCAATGCGCAGTAGCGCTATAAAACGGGAATCTTTCCGGGCGGCTGACTACGCCCTGTTCGCTGCCCTGACGCTTGCCGTCATGCTCGTCTGCATCGGCGCGGGCAGCGTCAATGTGCCGCTCTCCCAGACGGCGGGCGTTTTGTGGAACGCGCTGACGGGGCAGCCGCAACCGGGCGGCACGGCAGTCCCGATCATCCTCTCCGCGCGCCTGCCGCGCGTGCTTTGCGTGGCGCTCGTCGGCGCTTCGCTTTCGATTGGGGGCGGCGCGATGCAGGGGCTGCTCAAAAACCCTCTCGCGGACGGGACCACGCTCGGGGTGTCGGGCGGCGCGTCGCTCGGCGCGGTCATTGCGATGACGTTTGGGATCACGATTCCGGGGCTTCCTTTCGCGGGCACGATGGCGATGGCGATGCTGTTCGCGTTCTTGTCGCTCATCATTATATTATCGCTCGCGTACCGGCTTGATTACAGCCTGTCCACGAACACGATCATTCTGTTGGGCGTGATTTACTCGATGTTTGTGTCGAGCGTTGTGGCGCTTTTGACGACGTTTGCGGGCGAGCGCGTGCGCGACATCACGTTTTGGCTCATGGGATCGTTGGCGGGCAGCAGCTACATGAACGCGGCCGTGCTCGCGGGGATGGCGCTCGCCTGCGGCGGCGTGCTGCTGTGCCGCGCGCGCGAGCTCAACGCCTTTGCGATCGGGGAGGACAACGCGCGCCATGTCGGCGTGAACGTGCGGCGCGTGAAGCTCACCGTGCTGATCGCGGTCGCGGCGCTCATCGGCGTTTGCGTGTCCGTGAGCGGCATGATCGGGTTTGTCGGCCTTGTGACGCCGCATATGCTCCGCATGGTCGTCGGCCCCAACCACAAGCGGCTGCTGCCCGCGACGATGTTTGGAGGCGCGTGCTTTCTCATGCTCGCGGACCTCGCGGCGCGGACGATCCTTTCGCCGCGCGAGCTGCCAATCGGCGTTGTGACATCCTTCATCGGCGCAATCATATTTTTGTCAATCTTTTTCAGAATGAGGCGCGGCAGATGAGCAAACCCGGAATGTCAGTAAAATACAGAGAGGCAGGCGCGGACATAGGGAATGCCTTGGCGGCGCCGGATGCCCCGGATGCCCCGGATGTCCGAACGACGATGCTTGAGGTGCGGGACTTGACCGTGCGGTACGGCGACCTTGTAATCGTCGACCAAGTGAGCTTTCGCGTGAAAAGCGGGCAGTGGCTCATGGTCGTCGGCCCCAACGGCGCGGGCAAATCGACGATTGTCGGCGCGATTTCAGGCGGCGTATCGTATGGCGGGCATATCGAATGCATAGGCAAAGACATCAAAGCATACAAGCCGCAAAGCATCGCGAAAATCATAGGCGTGCTTTCACAGCGGTATTCCGTCAGCTACCCGTTTTCGGTCGGCGAGGTCGTCCGCATGGGGCGGTACGCGCATTCAAAAGGGCTGTTTGCGGGCGGCTCGGACGCGGACGCGGCGGCGGTGGCGCGCGCTGTCGAGCTGACGGGGCTGGAGTCGTTCCTTGACCATTCGGTGCTGACGCTTTCGGGCGGCGAGCTGCAGCGCACCTTCCTCGCGCAGCTCTTCGCGCAGGATCCAAAGCTGCTCATTCTCGACGAGCCGACAAACCATCTCGACCTTGTTTATCAAAAACAGGTCTTCGCGCTGATCGGCGAGTGGCTGAAAACGCCCGGCCGTGCCGTCATCTCCGTCGTGCACGACCTCTCGCTCGCGCGCGCGTACGGCACGGAGGCGCTGCTGCTGCATGAGGGCAGGATTGTCGCGCAAGGCGCGGCGCGCGAAACGCTGTCTTCCGAGAATCTGAATAATGTCTATGCGATGGATGTGTTTGAGTGGATGCGCACGATGCTCGCGCAGTGGCGGGAAGAAGCGTGAGCGCGGAGGGGGCACAATGGCAAAAGCGCTGATGATCCAAGGCACCGGCTCCAACGCCGGCAAGAGCCTCATTACAGCGGGCTTTTCGATGGCGCAGGCACGGGCATGAGGTTGGTGGAAGCGCTGTGCGCGGCGAAAGGGATCGCCCCGCCGGACGGGTCGGCGCCATCCTATGCCGATTATAAGGAAGGGCAGTACGACTTGCTTGCGGACCTTATCCGCGAGTATGTGGATATGGAAACGGTATATCGGATTTTGGAGGATGGCGTATGAATCGAAGAAAGGAAACGAAGCGCATGGACTACAAGCAGGCAATCTCGGAGATTCGGGGCGCCGACGCGGGCGCGGCGGCGCGGGCGCGCGCATATTGCGACTCGCTCATCAAACCGCCCGGCAGCCTTGGGCGGCTTGAAGAGCTCGCCGTGCGGCTTGCGGGCGTCGCGGGGGAGATTCACTGCGAGTTCATCAAGCCTGCTGTGGTTGTCATGGCTGCGGACAACGGCGTGTATGCCGAGGGCGTCGCGGCGGCGCCGCAGTCATTCACGCTCTCGCAGGCCGTGAATATGACGCGCGGCATCTGCGGCGTCAGCGCGCTCTCGGCGGCGGCCGGCGCGGAGGTCGTCGTCGTCGATATCGGAATCATGAACGAGACCGGCTGCGCGGCAATCGTAGACCGCAACGTGAGGCGCGGCACGGACAATATGGCCAAGGGCCCCGCGATGGCGCGCGGTGACGCCGAAGCCGCGATCGGGAACGGTTTTGAAGTCGCTTCGGGCTTGTTTGAAAAAGGGGTGGACATCCTCGGCACGGGCGAAATGGGCATCGGCAACACGACGTCCACAAGCGCCTGCGCCATTGCGCTGCTCGGCATTGCGCCCGAGTCGGCCGTGGGCCGCGGAGCGGGCCTTGACGATGAAGCGCTCGCCCGCAAGGTGGGAGTCGTGAAAAAAGCGCTGGCAGTGAACGCGCCGGATGCGGGCGACCCGATAGACATCGTCTCCAAGGTCGGCGGCCTCGACATCGCGGGGCTCGTCGGCTGTTATCTCGCGGCGGCTTACCATAGAATACCCATTCTCGTCGACGGCGCCATCTCCGCTGTGGCGGCGCTCGTCGCGTCGCGTCTTTGCCCGCCGGCAAAGGATTTTATGATCGCGACGCACCGTTCGACCGAGCCGTCCTATGAAGCCGTTTCAAAGGAATTGGGGCTACGGCCCTTCTTGGAAATGGAAATGAGGCTTGGGGAAGGCTCTGGCTGCGCGTTGGCGTTTCCGATTGTCAATGCGGCCTGCGCGATGATGAATGGAATGGGGACCTTTGCGGACATCTCGTTCGACGAGTCCGTGCTGGTCGATATTCGCGAAACGGAGGATGTGTGATGCCGGATATTTGGTTCATCACGGGGGGAGGCCGCAGCGGGAAGAGCGCCTACGCGGAAAATTTGGCGGCCGAAAAAAGCGCCGCGCCCGGGCCCGTAGGCGCCGGCAAGGCCGGAAACACAACTGCTTGCCAATACCCCGGCGTCCTCTATATCGCGACGGCGTCCTGCGCCGACGAGGAAATGCGGGAGCGCATCGCGCGGCACCGCGCCGACCGCCCCAAGGGCTGGATCACGTGGGAACGCCATCGCGGGCTGGCGGATATTGAGGCCGAATTTGACGCGGGCGCTTTCGGGACGATCCTGCTCGACTGCCTCGGCAATCTGCTCATGGGGATTTTGTTTGAGGAAATCCCGGACGCGGAGGATTTCCAATTGGACGCGTTTGGGCGCGTCGAGCGTTTGTCAATCTCGGAAATTGACACGCTTCGCGCCTACGCGCGAAAACACGAAAAGCGCCTCATCTTTGTTACAAACGAAATCGGCATGGGCATCATCCCGGCCACGCGTTACAGCCGGTATTACCGCGACGCGCTCGGCCGCGTCAACAAGCACGCGGCGGCGGTTTCCGACAGGGCCGTGCTCATGGTCGCGGGCATTCCGATGACATTGAAATGAGGCGGGGGCTGCCATGAAATCATTTTTGCTGATGGTCGGCTTTTTCACGCGCCTGCCCGTGCCGCAGATCGAGTTCACGGAAGAGCGTTACCGCAAGGCGGCGAAACTCCTGCCGCTTGTCGGCCTCGCGGTCGGCGCGATCCTCGTCCTCGTTTCCGCGATCGGCCTTGTAACGCCGCCCATGATTCGCGGCGCGGTGTTGGCCTGCGCCTATATCATCCTTTCGGGCGGGCTGCATTTTGACGGCCTTGCCGACACCTGCGACGGGGTGTTCAGCGGGCGCTCCCGCGAGCAGTCCCTCGAAATCATGAAGGACAGCCGCATCGGCGTCTTTGGGACGCTCGGCATTTTCATGGTGGGGCTGCTTTACTTTGCCTTGCTTACGGCCGCCCCTGCCCCCGCGCTGCTCGTTTTTCCCGTTTGCGGCCGGGCGTGCTGTTTGCTTTCCGCGTCGCTTGCGCCCTATGCGCGTGCGGACGGCATGGGCAAGGCGACCGGCCTTTCGGGCGGGCCTGCGGCGGTAATTTCGGCTATCGCCTCTCTTGTCTGTGCTTCGTTTCTGACGGTTCCGCTCTTGATGCTCGTTTCCCGTTTTGCGGCGGCGTCCGGGCTTGCCGTGCCCGCCGTTGCCGTACCGGCTGGGTCTCCCATGCCGTCGGCGCTTCCCGTCGGCATTTTCGCGGATAATATTTTTGTTGCGGTTGTGTTTTGTTCGCTCATTGCCGCCGCTGTTTCGGTGTTCGTGACCGTCCGGATGACCGTGCGCCTCAAGGCAAAACTCGGCGGCGTCACGGGCGATACTTTCGGCGCCGTCATTGAAGTGTCGTCCATCGTCTATCTGCTCGTATCCGTCATCGCGTATCAGGTTTTGACGGTATGAGCTTTCAGAAGGCCAAGCTCATCGCGCTCGACATTGACGGGACCATCCTCGACAAGCCGGCGGGCATTCCCGTGCCGGAAGCGGTGTGCGCCGCAGTGGCGGATGCCCACAAAGCGGGCGCGCGCGTTTGCCTTTGCTCGTCGCGCCCTTGCTATATGATGGAAGACGCCGTGTCGAAGCTCGGCGGCATCGATGCGGCCGTCGGCTGCGGCGGCGCCGTGATTTTCATTTGCGGCGGCGCGGCCCGCGCCTCCGGCGGCGGTGCGCTTGCGTCCTCCGCCTCCGGCACCGCGGTTTCGCCAGCCTCCGGCGGCGGTGCGCTTGCGTCCTCCGCCAGAGGCACCGCAGTTTCGCCATCCTCCTGCGGCACGCTTGCGCCCGGCGCCGGCGGCGAGGCGGTTTCGCTATCCTCCTGCGCCTCGGCCCGCGCCTCGGCGCGGATGCCTTTCTACGCGGACACCCTTCCCGTCCCCTTGCTGTTTTCCGCGCTCGAAACGGCGAAAAAGCTCGACGCCTTCGTGACATATGCGGCCATGGGCAGAATGCTTGTGCGAAGAAAAGGCCCCTTCGGGGCAGCGGCAGCGGCAAAAGGCGACTCCGCCCTCGTCGTCATGGATGAGCCGGAGCTCGTGAAGGCGCTTGCGGCGGAACCCATTTACAGCGCCTATCTCTTCACGAAACCGGATACGCCCGTCGCTGCGCTCGCTGCCGCCGCGCTCACCGCACCCGCGCTCGCCTCGGCGAGCATCCTGCGCTCAAGCGAAAACTGTTTCATCATCACAAACAAAGGGACGGACAAAGGCTCCGCCCTGTTGCGCCTCGCGGAATATTTCGCCATTCCCGCGGCGGAAATCCTCGCGGTAGGAAACGACGCGAACGACATCCCGATGTTCAGAGTCGCCGGCACCTCTGTCGCCGTGGAAAACGCAAGCACCGAAGCGCGCGCCGCCGCCGGCCATATTGCGCCCGGTGTGGCGCAGGCCGGCGCCGCCGAAGCCATCCGCCGCTTCGCGCTCTGACAGTCCTAACCCGATTCGCGAAGCGAATCGTTGGCAGGACGTCTGCCAGGAGTGTACGGATTTAGCCGCAGTGCACTCTACGGCGGACAGCATAGATTATATCTTGCTTCTAATGGCAGACATTTGCTTTTTTGTTGACGTTCCCCTGCCGTTGCGTTATTGTATTTTCATACTATTTCTTTTGCGGACTCAGGAGGTTTATTCATGGCAAGCGTTACTTTCAAATTCAAAAAGAATCCGATGCAAGTGTTTCAGTGGGCCCATTTGGACGTCAGCATAAACAACGACCCGCCCATCGCGGTGAGCTGGCGTGAGCCATCGACCCTGGAGTTTCAGCCGGGCGCCTATTCCTTCCAAATGTCTTTTCAGTATCTGGGCAAAGCGTGCGGAAAAGCGGATGTTCATCTGAATATTCTCGAGAATGAAAACTATGTGCTGACATACAAGCCCCCCGTGGTGATGTTTTCGGGCGGTACGGTAACGGCAAGCCGCGCCTAAGGAAGCGCGGATTCAGGCATAGGAAAATGAGATCGCTGAAATGACCCGGAAACCGCCATTCAACATCACGATGGAGGCCGCCGATTGCTTGGCAAAAATCGTCGAGGCTGTCACTCGCCTTGAATTCGGGACGGAGTGGGGGCGCGACATAAAGCTGCACAGGAAAAACCGGGTTCGCTCCATCCACTCGTCCCTTGCCATCGAAGGCAACACGCTCTCCCTTAGCGAAGTTGCTGCCGTTATCGGCGGAAAATTAGTTGCGGGAAAGCAGACGGAAATCAAGGAAGTGAAAAATGCCTACGAAGCCTATGACAAAGCAATGGCCTTCAACCCATACGCGATCAAGGATTTCCTGAAAGCGCACAAGCTGATGACGGACGGGCTTGTCAAAGAGTCCGGCAAGTTCCGCAGCGGTGATGTGGGAGTGTTCGATGGAGGCGTGGCTATCCATGTCGGCGCACGTCCGCAGTTCGTGCATGGACTGATAGCGGAACTATTTGCATGGGCAAAAGAAACAGACCTGCATCCCGTGCTGAAAAGCGCGGTGCTGCACTACGAAATCGAGACAATCCACCCGTTTGCGGATGGCAACGGGCGCATGGGACGGCTGTGGCAAACTCTCTTGCTCGCAAAATGGAATCCGATTTTTGCCTGGATACCGATGGAATCAGTGGTGTACGAGAAGCGGCCTGAATATTATGATGCGCTCCATGCCGGACAACAGACGGACAATTCCAGCGGGTTCATAGAGTTCACGCTGTCCGCACTTCTTGACAGCATAACAGTTCAGGCGAAGCATCAAGATGAGCTGATTGCCACCCAAACAAGCACACAAGATGAGTTCGGTGAAAAGTTCGGTGAAAAGTTCGGTGAAAATCAAACGCAGGCAAAGATTCTTTCGCTCATGCGGTCAAATCCGAAAATAAGCGCAAAGGCGATCGGAGAAGCGATTGGCATGACAACGCGTGGGGTTGAAAAGAGCATAGGGCTATTGAAAAACATAGGGGCCGTGGAACGTGTCGGCGCCGCAAAGGGCGGTCACTGGGTCATAAAGGATACGGAAATGTGATTGACGGATGACAAGCTGTTTTTATTTGAATTTATTTGCAGGTTGATTCCAATGCCAAAGAAGCCTTTGAACAGCACAGAGGGGGGCGACGGGGGGACGTATAACTTGTCAACCGTTTATTGATATGGCGTTTATTGATAGGGCATCATAGGCAAGAGGTGATGTTATGCCAAGATATGCCCGCGCGAAAAGCGGAACAGGTATTTATCATGTGATGCTCCGGGGGATAAGCCGGACGCAATTGTTCTTTGGCGATGCAGGCCGAAGCGCATTTCTTGGTCGGCTGGGGCGCTTCAAGGGATAAGGCAAATATCACGGCACGCCGGGCCACCGGGGCCAATCGAGGGACTGTTTACAAGGCGGGAACTGCAAGTTGACAAGTTATACGTCCCC
>JAITMX010000125.1 GCA_031290775.1 Eubacteriales Family XIII. Incertae Sedis bacterium | reverse complement strand
ATTGCCGCAATTCACAGGCAAAAAACGCAGCAATACTGGTGGTATTGTGAGGCTTTTTGCCGAAGAAGTGCGGCAATATACGCAGCAAAGGCGTGCGCCTCGAATTAATCAGCGTTTCCATAAGGGTTTGTGGTATAATCTGACGATATGCGTACTTTGGCCAAAATCATCAAACAGCACATCACTTGGCGCCACCAGCTCATCAAGCTCGCCAAGGCCGATATTATCAAGACATATTCGGGAAGCGCGCTTGGCTGGGCATGGGCCATCATCAAGCCGGCCGTCACGATTTTTGTGTATTGGTTTGCTTTCGGCGTCGGGCTCCATCTCGGCGGCCGGATGGACAACGGCTTCCCTTTCATCCTCTGGTTTATGGCGGGCATGATGCCGTGGTTTTTCATGGAAGAGATGTTCACGCAGGGCGCCAATTCGCTCAGGCTTTACAGCTACCTTGTCACGAAGATGCGGTTTCCGATTGCGACAGTCCCGACATTTGTAGGGATCTCAAAACTGTATGTGCATATTTTTTTAATGGGGGTCACCGTTGTATTTTTCCTTTGCTACGGGTTCAAACCCGATATCTACCTGCTGCAGCTTCCGATCTACATGATCTGCATGGTGCTCTTTTTCATTGCGTGGGCGCAGTTTGCGTCGATGCTCACATGCATGAGCAAGGATTTTTTCAATTTGGTCGGCGCCGCCGTCCAGGCTTTGTTTTGGCTGTCGGGCATCATCTATGACGTGCATACGATGGATGTGCCGGAGTGGCTGAAGACATTTTTGCTCTTCAACCCGATCACGTTTATTTCAAACGGGTACCGCAACATTTTTATCTATAAAGTGTGGATATGGGAGGAGCCAAGGGTGCTCATCTATTTTCTCATCATACTTTTTGCCATGGCGAGCCTGGCGCTCTGGGCCTACCGCAAGCTTTACAGGGAGATCCCCGATGTTCTCTGACAAGGTCGTCATCCGCTTTTCCGGCGTGAGAAAGCTGTACAAACTCTTTCCGAACGACAAGAGGCGTTTGCTGTCGGTGTTTTCAAAAAAAGTCCGCTATATCTCAAAATGGGCAGTGGACGGCGTCAGTTTTGAAATCAGGGAAGGGGAGTCCGTCGCGATTTTCGGCATCAACGGCGCCGGGAAATCGACCGTCCTGAAAATGATCACGGGCGTGGCTTTCCCGACGGAGGGCTGGATCGATGTGGAAGGGCGGGTGAGCGCTTTGCTTGAATTGACGGCCGGGTTTGACTCCGAGCTCACGGGCCGCGAAAATATCTACCTCAAGTGCCAGCTCATGGGCATGCGCGACCAGGAGATCAAGGTGGCGGAGCAGTCTATCGTGGCCTTTGCCGAAATCGACGAATATATCGACCAGCCGACCAGGACTTATTCAAGCGGCATGCTTGCAAGATTGGGTTTTGCGATCAGCGTGAATACAGACCCCGAGATCTTCATTGTCGATGAGGCGCTGTCGACGGGCGACAGCCGTTTTCAGGAAAAGTGCCTGCACCGCGTACAGGAGATCATCGAGCGCGACCATGTGACGCTGCTCTTTGTGACGCATGCGACAGAGATGGCGGTGAAGTTTTGCGAGCGCGGGATTGTTATGAAAAACGGGAAAGCCATTTTTGACGGCCCGATCAGCGAGGCGGTGGAGCTGTACGAGGGAGGCGGCTATTGATGCGCGCGGCGATTTTTGTATTTTATGACAAAGACGGCATAGCAGACGACTATGTCATCTGCTATCTTGCCAAACTTGCGGAGGTGGCGGAGCGGATCGTCATCGTTTCAAACGGGTCCGTGCGGCCCGAAACCCGGGAGCGCTTTGACCCGTATATCGCAACCGGCGACCTCGTCGTCCGCGAAAACAAGGGTTTTGACGCTTGGGCGTACAAAGCTGGGCTGGCGCATATCGGCCCGCCCGCCCTCGCCGAATGCGACGAGGTCATCATTGCAAACGATACGGTATTTGGGCCCGTCTATCCGTTTGCCTCGATTTTTGCCGAGATGGGCGAGCGGCCGGAGCTTGATTTTTGGGGGATCACGCAACACCCCGCCTCGCAGCGGGAGGACCTCTTTGCGCGCAACAACCCGTACGGCTATACGCCCGCGCATCTGCAGACCTATTTTGTGGTTTTCAGAAAGGCGCTGGTCGGGTCCGAGGCATTTGCGCGGTTTTGGGACAAATTGCAGGCGATCGAAAAATACGAGGAAGCCGTAGGCAAATTTGAATCGCTCATGACCAAACTGTTCGCGGACGCAGGGTTTGCGTGGGACAGTTTCATCCATACTGACGACATCGCGACCGACAACCCAAATCTCACGATGTTTTGCCCGGAGACGATGCTGAAAGACCGCCGTTTCCCTTTCCTCAAATGCCGCGTTTTCAGGCAGGATATGCTGACCTTTAATGCGGGCGACCAGGTGCCGGGCGCGCTGGACTATATCCGTGCGCATACGGACTACGATGTCGATCTGATCTGGCAGAGCATCCTTCGGAAATTGCATATGTGCGACTTTGTGAAATCGCTCGCGCTGACCTATGTGCTGCCGCGCGACAGTGCGCTTCCCGGCCCCGCCCTGAGCGGGCGCCGCGCGCCCAGGGTGGCGCTTTTCATGCATATCTACTATCCGGAGTTTGCGCATGGAGCCGCAGCGCTGGCGGCCAATATGCCCGACGGCGCGCATATCTATATCACAACAGACAGCGAGGAAAAGGCGAGGGCCATCCGGGCAATTTTCAAAGAAACCAGATCCGCGACAGGCTTTGTCATTGTGGAAAACCGCGGGCGCAGCGAAAGCGCCCTCCTTGTCGGGATGGCAAAAACGGCCGCCAAATACGATGTCGCGTGTTTTTGGAAGGAAAAGGCCAGCAAACAGGTCGATTACCACGCGGCGCTCGGCTGGGCACACAAGATCGATGACGCGCTGCTCTCGTCAAAGGACTATACCGAAAACGTTGTGCGTACCTTTGCAAAGGAGCCGAGGCTCGGGCTGCTCTGCGTGCCAGAGCCGATGCACGCGGTCTATCACTGGGTGCCGGGCCATGAATGGTCGGTCAATTTTGAAAATACAAAAGAGCTGGCTGAAAAACTCGGGTTGAAAGCGCCGATGGATCCGGACGCGCAGCCGGTCTGCTCGTTTGGGGGCGCTTTTTGGTTCCGGCCCGCCGCGCTGCAAAAGCTCTTCGCCCACCCGTGGGCCTATGGGGATTTTCCGGAAGAGCCGCTGCCAACGGACGCTTCGCTGCTGCACGCAATCGAGCGTATCTACCCTTTCGTGGCGCAGGACGCGGGCTACTATCCGGCCTTCGTGATGAGCGATCATTACGCGTCGCTGGAATACACCAATGTGAGGCATTGTCTCGCGGCTTACACCTACAGCGCGCTTTATGCGGGCCATGGATTTGACAATTATATGCAGGCGGCGGACTATGTGGTCGCGCTCGGCAGGCATCCGATACTGACGCGCATCAGGCAAATCGCCAAACGCCGGCTTTCGCGCGGCCCGTACGTCTTGCTCCGCGACGCAAAACGCGTGCTCATTGGGCCTGACCGCCGCGCGGCGCTCAGGGAAATCCACCTGCGGGTATTTCGAAAAATGTATATCAAACGTCTGGAGAAACAACCGAAATGAAGATATTGGTCACCGGCGGCAAGGGCCAGCTCGGGACGGAGCTGTCCGCGATCCTCAAAAGCGGAAAGAGCGAGCTCGGAAAGATCCCGCAGCGCTTCATAGATGCCGAAGTCACCGCCATCGACATCGATACGCTCGACCTCGCGGATGCGGGCGCGGTGGATGCTTTTGGCGCGCGCCGCGCCGCCGCGCCTTTTGGCCTCATCATCAACTGCGCGGCAATGACAAATGTCGATGCCTGCGAGTCCGACCCGGAAGCGGCGATGAAGGGCAACGCGATCGCCGTGCGCAATATTGCGATGCTGGCGGAGCGCCACGGCGCAGGCCTTGTGCATATTTCGACAGACTACGTGTTTTCGGGAAGCGCCGGCAAGCCGTATGCCGAGTGGGACGTCCCCGCGCCGGCCACGGCCTACGGCAAGTCCAAACTCCTCGGCGAGCAATATGCGCGCGAAGCCTGCAGGCGCGTGTTCATCGTGCGCACGGCCTGGCTTTACGGGAAAAACGGCAACAATTTTGTCAAGACCATCCGAAAGATCGCTGCGGAAAACGACAGCATCAAGGTCGTGCACGATCAGGTCGGGAACCCGACAAACGCAAACGATTTTGCGCACCATGTCCTGAAAATCGCGGCGGGCGGCGATTACGGCACCTACCACGCCACGGGCGGCGGGATTTGCAGCTGGCACGCCTTTGCCGAAGAAATCGTGCGCCTGTCGGGCATAGGCTGCACAGTCAACGCCTGCACGACCGAAGAGTTTCCGAGGCCCGCGCCGAGGCCCGCCTACTCCGCGATGGACCATCTCATGCTGCGCGCGACCGTCGGCGACGAAATGCGCCCCTGGCAGGAGGCGCTCGCGGCTTTCATCGAATCATTATAGCCCTTCGGGCGTCCGGCCGGCGATGAGCGAAAAGGCGGTCATGAGGATGAGGGGCTGCAGCATGCATGCAACCAGCAGCAGATGTTTGTCCGAGAGCCACGCGGGCCGGACAGGGCGGCGCCAGCGCGCCGCGAGCAGGATGAGCAACGGGATGACGGGCAGGAAGTAGCGCCCCTGAATGCCGAGGATGTAGTCTTGCATGCCCTCCGGCGTCCAGCTGACATACATGACGACGGCAGTGCCGAGCGCCGCTAGGAAAAAGACAAGCCCAAACTGAATGCGGTCAAAAGGCCTGAGCGAATGCGTGTCGCCCGCGCTTTTTGAGCGGAATGCCGCTATGGCCGGGAGGGCAAGAAATATCCAAACCGCAAAACCCGGCATACTGAGCTCAAGCCATCCGAGATCGGAGCCGGCCATTGACAACAGGTAGAAAAGAAAGAAAAAGCGGATCGTGTATTTGCACAGGCGCATGAAATGGAGCGGGTCGTTTGCAAGGCCGGATATTGAGTACGTCACGACGCCGTCAAGGCTGATGACCGGCGCGCCGTCCTCCCCGCGGTGCATATAGCTGTACAGCGTCATGAAAAGCAGGGCGATGAAAAGCAGGGCGATGCAGACGCGGAAAACCGCAGCGAGCCGTTTCGTGGCAAAACATTTGCCCGGCAGGAAAAAGGCGAGCATGAAGATCGGGAAAAAGACGACCTTTGGCGGCCCGAGCAAAGCTATCGTCGCGGCAAACAAAATGAGATCGCGCAATTTTGAGGGTTCGCCCGAGTACGCGATGCGCAGGTATTGCGCCGCCGCAAGAAAACCCAAGCAGATCGAGGCGGCATCCGTCGAAAGGGAGGCCGAAAGCTCCAGCGCCATCGGAAAGAACGCGACCAGCGCAAAGACGCCTTTTCCGATCGGCGTGAGTTTGACGGATGCCCAAACCGAGACGGCGACCGCAAGCAGGTTGAAAACGCGGCCGAGCAGGTAAAGCCATTCCGGATTCAGATGCAAAAGCCTGGCGAGCAGGATCCCCGCCGCTTGCGGCGCGAGGATATACGGGTAAGGGACGCCGGTGAGGCGGTTTGCCTCCACGATTTCCGCAGCCTCGCCTTTCGGCGGCGCGGCCGCAAGCTCTTCGGTGAAATGGCGGTAGGTGTACATATCCGGAAAATTGGAATAATCGCTGTAAAACCGCGTATCCGCGCTGCGCATCATGATGGCCGACGGGTCGTCCGCCTTTTGCCCCATGACCGCGTCCGCCGCTTCGTAGGCGCTTGAATAATGCACCAATTCGTCGGGCGCGGCATTGGGCGGAAACACAAACAGGTAGATTGCCCCGAAAAACAAGAGCATGGCCAGCGCCATCCGCTCTGTAGATATTTTTTCGCGCAGCGCCAGAAAGATCGCGAGCAACACGCCCGCGCCGAGCGCCGCGCCAAGCCAAGGGAACATCCGGGCGGCGAAATCGCTTTCGGGCAGCTTTTCCGAAACGATATAGCATAGCGAGGCCGCAAAAACAGCAAGCGGGATGAGCACAGAGGGGAGATTTTTTGGGAATAATGTGCGAAAACGGTTCATGTTGCGGATTATAGCATATTTTTCGGGCTGCCCGGGCCTCGCCGTGAAAGCAGAAGCCGTTTTGCGCTGCGAAGCGGATGGAGGATCCTGCTTCCGGCCACGTATTCCCTTGAAATGAATGCCCCATGCAGGCGCTCGTGTGTCGCGAGCAGCTCTTCGGTACGCACCCGCAGGAGCTCGTGGGTTTCGGACAGTTCGCCGCGCAGGCCGTCAACAAGGCCGATCAGATCCCGGATGTCTTTCCCAGTGAAGACAGGCGGATGGTCGACAAACTTTTGACGGACCGCCAATTTGTTTTTTTCCCATTCCGCCTCGGAATGCGCCGTCTTTGCGTTTCCTGACGTCCAGACGCGGTACAGGCCGCCTACCTCCCGGATATCGGCGATGCCGCAGGCAAAAACCGTGCGCATGAGCAGATCCCAATCTTCCGTCGTTGTCAGCGATTCGTCAAAGCGGATCCCGAGGCCTTGGTAGGCGGCAGCCGGAAAGGCCAGGGATATCGGCGGGCAGTAGTTGACCGTCAGCTGGTCCGGCAGGTCAAAATCTTTGCAATGCGTCCGCAGCCCGCCGCCGATGGCGCGCAAAACAGTTTCCCCGTTTTCATCTGCGGCCGACTCCCACTTTTGCTCGATCGTCCAGCAATGCAGCACCTTGCCGGCATGGTTTTTTTCGAGCTTCAAAAAATTTTCCACCCAATTCGGGTACACGATATCGTCGTCGTCGAGGATAGAGATGTAGCGGCCTTTTGCGGCCATAAAGCCCTCGTGCAGCGGCGCCGTGCGGTTGCCGCGGCCGACCGGGACCACGGTCAGCTTTTCGCGCAGCGCATCCGAAATCCCGGCAAGGACCCCGTCTGCTGCGGCTTTGCCTTCCGGCGTGATCTTGTGCTCCATCAGCAGGATTTCAAAATCGCCGCACGACTGGGCCTCAAGGCATTCAAAGACTTCCCGCAATGCTGCGGGGCGTTTTCCCTGTGTCCTTGTTATGATAGACAAAAATAGTTTGGGCATCATCCTCTTTGCTTGGTTGCGAAATTGCTTTTTATACATTATACCCGATATTGTTTGCCATAACATAATAACTATGTTATTATCCGCTATATTACATTTTATCGACAGGATGGATTGCGGAAACAATCCGCATCCCGGTGACTTGAAAGGAGATTTGAGATGTCTAAGGTATTTGCTGTATTGCTATCGATTCTGGTAGCGGCCTCTGCGCTGGCCTTGTCCGGCGGCGCGGCTTTTGCGGGGGAGGCGGATGTGGCGGATGCGCCCGCAGCGGCGGTGTCCCCGGCAGCGGCGTCCAAAGCTGCGAGCCCGGAGGATGCGCCCGCAGCGGCAATCCCGGCGGCGGAGCCCGAAGCCGAGGCTTTGGCGGATGCGCCCGAAGCTGTCGAAACGCTGGCGGCGGGGCAGGCCGGCTTGGTTCAGGAGGGCGGCCTTTGGTATTATTACAATGCGGCAGGCGCCAAGCAGTTCGGTTGGGTGACGGTTGACGGTCGGGTTCGGTATTTTGACCCGGCACAGGGCGGCGCCGCGCCACAGGGCTGGTTCAACCACGCAAACGGGAAGACCTACTACTTCTGGTGGAACGGCGCGGGCGTCTTTGCTGCCGGCGCGCAGGAGATCGGCGGCAAGGTCTACGGTTTCAACGACCAGGGGCACAATGTAGTCGGCTGGGCGACGATCGACGGGCAGATCCGGTATTTTGACCCGGCAAATGGCGGCGTCGCGCCGCAGGGCTGGTTTACCCATTCAAACGGGAAGACCTACTACTTCTGGTGGGGCGGCCATGGCGCCTTTGCGACCGGTGCGCAGGAGATCGGCGGCAAGGCCTACGGTTTCAACGACCAGGGGCACAAAGTGGAAGGATGGCTGGCCGTTGACGGGCAGATCCGGTATTTTGACCCGGCAAATGGCGGCGTCGCGCCGCAGGGCTGGTTCAAGCACACAAACGGGAATGACTACTACTTCTGGTGGGGCGGCAAGGGCGCATTTGCGACCGGGGTGCAGGCGATCGGAGACAAGTACTACGGTTTCAATGGCGCCGGCCATCTGCAGAGAAGCACCGACATCATCGATGGGAACTGGGAATATACGCTCGACTCGGATGGCGTGGCGACGGACGTGAAGCTGGCCAATATCGTGCCCGGCCAGTGGTCAGGCCGGAACGGCTGGCACATCGAGTTTCTCGATGAAAAGGATTCCGATGGGGATCCCATCATCGTCATCCACCTTGGCAGCGGGCAGATCAGCTCTGATGCATGGTATGCCGCCGTCGATGACGGCGACATAGAAACGGTGCTTGGCAATTCGTTTCCCGGGATGGCATTTTGGTCAGACGCGGACTATGATTCCGACTACACAAGCGATATCGTATTCTATGTGAATGAACTGATGGTGGCAAACGGCTATCCGTCGCTCGCGTGGAGCTTTTGGGTAAACATCGGCTGAATGGCCGGATATACCACATTGCTTTGAGAATAGGCTGCCCGCAAAACGGGCAGCCTATTGTTGCTGTCATACCGGCAGGATGAAGAAAATTGCCGAAGCGAAGAGAGGGGCCGAAAGCCGCGCCGCGCCGTTGGTGTCTGTCATCATACCGGTTTTCAAGGTGGAACGGTATTTGGACGCCTGCCTGCATTCTGTCGTGGGGCAACGCTATGAAAACCTTGAAATCATCTTGGTCGACGACGGCTCGCCGGACAATAGCGGCGCGATGTGCGACCTTTGGGCGGAAAAGGACAAGCGGGTCAAGGCCATCCACAAGGCAAACGAAGGGCTCAATTATGCGCGAAAGTCAGGCTTTGAGATCTCGGCGGGCGAGTGGATATGCTTTCTGGACAGCGATGATTTGCTCGACCCCGATGCCGTCCGCGTTTTGCTCGATACCGCAGAGCGCGAGGGTGTGGACATGGCGCTGTGCAAGGTGAGCTGGTTTGAAAGCGAAGCCGATATCGAGAGGGACAGGCAGCAGGACACCGGAAAGATATCGGCAGAGCGGGACCATGCGGAAGCCATCCGGAAATCGATCCGCGGCTGGTGCGGCGTCCCGATGATGCTCGCGCACTCAAAACTGATCCGGCGGGATGTGCTTGAGCCCTGCGACTGGGCGCTTGCAAACTATCGCGTAAACGAAGACGAATTTGAAACGCCGCAGTGGTATCAGGCCGCAAGGCGCGGGATTGCGTACATCGACAAAACGCTTTGCTTTTATCGCCAGGGCAACCCAAATTCCCTGCGCGGCGGGCATTGCAAAAACGACTTTGACGGGCGGCCGCTGAACAAGTTCGATATGTTTTGGGAAGTGTATGAGAAAAGCGGCCGGATTTTCGGGACGCATGAGTTTGGCCGGGACCTGCTGTTCCGTTTGGCCGACCAGGCCTATATTTTTTTGAACAGCTATCTCGACGACGGCGTACTGACGGCCTCCGACCTCGCCTCGGTGCAAAAGCACATCATGCCGAAGATGGACGATATCCTCGGGTTGGATTTGCCCGATGAGCGCAGGCGCGCTTTTGAGGCCATGAAGCAAAACGGCATAGCGGGTTTTGCATCCACCCGCATCCAGGATTTGAAAAAACGCAACAGCGAGCTGGAGGAAGCGCTGAAAGCTTTCCGCCAAACGCTCAGTTGGCGCTGCACGAAGCCGCTGCGGGCAGCGAAAGAAGCGCTGCGCGGCCGCGGCAGGAGGCGCAGCGGCCCCTTACTTTAGGATCCGGCCGGCCGCCTCCAGCGCCGCGGCGATTGCGTCGTCCATATCATAGTATTTGTACTCCGCGAGGCGCCCGAGGAAGAGCGTGTTTTTTTCTTGTTCCGCCAAGGCGCGGTATCGTTCATACAGCGCCTGGTTTCGCCCGTCGTTGATCGGGTAGTAGGCCTCTGCGCCCTCCGACCACTCGGCGGGGTACTCGTAGGTGACGACGGTCTTTTCCTGTGTGCCAAACTCAAAATGCTTGTGCTCGATGACGCGCGTGTAGGGCGTTTCGCGATCCGTATAATTCATGACGGCAACGCCTTGGTGGTTTGCTTCGGGCAGGACTTTTGTTTCGAGGCGCAGGCTGCGGTATTCGAGCTTTCCGAAACGGTTGCCGAAATACCGGTCGATCATGCCCGTATATACGACCCGGTCTGCCACATCGAAAAAGCCCTCCCTGCCATCAAAAAAATCGGTATTGAGCCTTACCTCGATGCCGTCAAGCAGCCGGTCGACAATCATATTGTACCCGCCGGACGGGATGCCCTGATAGCGGTCGTTGAAATAATTGTTGTCGTAGGCCATGCGAACGGGCAGCCGCTTGATGATGAAGGCGGGAAGCTCGCTGCAGGGCCGCCCCCATTGCTTCTCCGTATAGCCTTTGATGAGTTTTTCGAAAATATCGCGGCCGACGAGTTTGATGGCCTGCTCCTCAAGGTTTTTCGGCTCGCCCCCGATCTCGGCGCGCTGCCTTTCGAGGATGGCCGCCGCTTCGGCGGGCGTCGCGATGCCCCACAATTTGCAAAACGTGTTCATGTTGAACGGCAGGTTGTAGATCTCGCCTTTGTAGTTTGCAATCGGGCTGTTGACATAATTGTTGAATTCCGCAAATTGGTTGATATAGTCCCAAATGGCTTTGTCGTGCGTGTGAAAGATATGCGCGCCATACTTGTGCACGTTGATCCCCTCGATTTGCCCGCAATGGATATTGCCGCCCGTATGCGGCCGTTTTTCGAGCACGAGGCACTTTGCCCCGCGTTTTGTTGCTTCATGGGCAAAGACCGCCCCTGAAATCCCGCTTCCCGCGATCATGAAGTTGTAATGCATCAAGGCTCCTGTTTCGTATGCAAACGCGATATCGATATGATATAATATTTGTCAATTATACAGGGGAAACGAAATATCTGCTACTGTTTGAGGTGAAGTGTAAATAATATGTGTTTTAAGAATGATCCATGGCAAAATTTGCGCGGCCGCACCCCGGCCGCAGGTGGGGGGAAAATGGCGGGGCGCGATCCGAAAATATCAATTTTAATACCGATCTTCAATGTGGAAAAGTATTTGCGGGAGTGCATAGACAGCGTAGTAGGGCAAACCCTGAAAGATATCGAAATCATTTGCATCAACGACGGCTCAACGGATGGCTCGCTTGATATCATCAAAGAATATGCGGCGGCTGACGGCAGGATCCGGATCATCGACAAGGAAAATTCCGGTTATGGCGACTCGATGAACCAGGCGCTGAAAGCGGCGGCCGGCGAGTTTGTCGGCATCGTGGAGTCCGACGACTATGCGGAGCCGGAGATGTTTGAGGAGCTGTATGCCGCAGCGAAAAAGCATGATGTGCCCGTGGTCAAAAGCGGGTTTTACCAATATTTCACAAAAAAATCCGGGGGGGCGGAAAACAAGAGGTTCCCATTTTTTGAACCTGACGAGGCCAATTCTATCATAAATACCCAAAAGGACTGCCGTATTTTCATGAAGCAGCCCACGATTTGGTCGGCAATTTACAGAAAATCGTTTCTTGATGGAAACGATATTTCTTTTTTGCCGACGCCGGGAGCGTCTTATCAGGATGCAGGGTTCAATTTCAAAGTTTTTGTGTCCACGGACCGTGCGTATTTTCTCGACAAGGCTTTTTTGCATTACCGCATGGACAACGAAGGGTCTTCCGTAAACAGCAAGGCGAAACAACTGTGCATCTGCGATGAATATAGGGAAATCGAGCGCTTTTTGCGGGAGAGGGGCGTTTTGGATCAATTTGCCCAGGTGGAACAATGGGTCAAATATGCAGGATATCGGTGGAATTGGGAGAGGCTTGCGCCGGATTTGGTAGAAGGTTTCATCAGGGTCGCCTCTGAAGAATACCGGAATGCGCAGACTGCCGGATGGATTGATTTTTCGCGATTTGACGGAAATGATATTCAGGATCTTGAGATGTTGCTCAGCGAGCCGGGGAGGCTTGCCGAGCGTATCATTGCGGTGAAGAAAGCGCTTGTGTCCGTGATTGTCCCCGTTTACAACACAGGGAAATATTTGAGAAAGTGCATGGAATCGCTGCTGTCGCAGACGCTTGGGGAAATCGAGATTGTCTGCGTCAACGATGTCTCCACAGATGGTTCCCTGGACATCCTGCGCGAATACCAAAACACGGACCCGCGGGTCCGGGTTTTCAACCATGCAGAAAACGGGGGCTTGTCGTGCGCACGAAATACCGGAATCAATGTATCCCATGCGCTTTATATCCAGTACTGCGACAGCGACGACTGGTTTGAGCCCGAAATGTGCAAAACGATGTACGATGCCATATCGGGAAGCGGTGCGGATATCGCAGTTTGCGGCGCCAATGTCATCTATGAAGCCAACAAAGAGATGAAAGCGAGCGATGACAACTATTACCGCGTCAAGTTTGGGGGGGTCGTTGAAATACGGAACGAACATATCCTGAATACGGATGTCAATTCATGGGACAAGATCTATCGCAGATCCATCTTGGAGGACAACGATATCAGATTTCCGCCCGGCCTGTATTACGAGGATGCGTATTTTTACCATGCCTATATGTGCGTGAGCAAAACCGCCTGCTATCTTGAGGGCGCAAAGCTTTACAATTATGTGCGGCGTTCCGGCAGCATCATGGCGAAAACGTTTGGAAAAACGCAAAAAGCGGCCGACCATACGGTCATTATGATTCATTTTTACCTATTCTTGCGGGAACGCAATTTGTTTGGGAAATACAAAGACCTTTTTGCGCATTTGTTCCTTGAGTATCTTGAGATTTCGAAGCGGTATACGCCGGACGAGGATTTGCCGCATCTCTATGCGATGGTCCGTGTATTCCTGAAAGAAAACGGGGATGCCATTTCGCATTTTGACGCCCGGATTGCCCCGGCGATCGCCGCCCGGATTCCGAAGCAAAAAAAGCTTGCCGGGCTGCGCGGGGCGCTTGGCCGGATTTACAAGCGGTTCAATCTCAGCTATCGCCGCGACCGCTACATGATTGTAAAATTGGAGGCGATGGAGCGCAAAATCGACACGCTTGCCGAGCAGGTTGCAAGACTGGCGGATGAGGCCGGGGATCAATGAATGCCATAGCCGTTTCTGTCATCATCCCGGTTTACAATGCCGGCGAAACGCTTGAGGCCACGCTCGACAGCGTATGCGCCCAAACGCTGCAAGACATTGAGGTCATTTGCGTCGATGACGGCTCAACGGATCGATCCGCGCAAATTTTGAATGTGTATGCCGAAAGGGACAATCGCTTCAAGATTATAGCGCAGGAAAATGCGGGCGCAGGCGCGGCGAGAAACAAAGGTCTGGCGGCAGCGAAAGGAAAATACCTTTCATTTCTGGATGCCGACGACCTGTTTGAGCCCGATATGCTCGCGGACGCGGCAGGCGTTTGCGAGAAATATGATGCGGACTATTGCGTGTTTGACTTCGATTTGTTTTCGGACGACCCGCAGGAGCGGATAGCGATCGACTGGGCCATATGCAGATGGGAACTGCCTGAAACGATCCCGTTCAGCCACAATGAAATCAAGCAAAATGTTTTTTTGGCCTTTACCCCAAACCCATGGAACAAATTGTTTTCAGCGGATTTTATCCGCAGGGCAGCTCTTCGCTTTCAGGAAATAAAAAACACAAACGATATGTTTTTCACTTTCAGCGCACTTTTCCATGCAAAGAAAATTGTGCCGATAGACAAAGTCCTCGCACACTATAGAACCAATCATGGGCAAACGCTTTCGTATGCGAGGGAAAACAGCTGGGATTGTTTTTTTCAGGCATTGGCGGCAGTGAAAGCGGAAATGATGAAACTGGGCTTGTACGAAAAATATGAGCAGCAGTATGCCAATACCGTATTGAATTATTTCCTATGGCAACTTGACAGGCTGAAAGGCCCCTCCTTTTTTGACTGCTATGACCGCTTCGTCAAGGAATGGGCGGAAGCATCCGGGTTGACCGGGCGCAAGGACGGCTATTTTTACAAAGAAAGGGATCTTGCCAGGTTGAAAGCCATCCTGCAAGGCAATCCGGTTGACTATCTGGTCTATTTCCATGAAAGCATGTCCCAATATATTCCGCAACTTGAGATGAGCAATGGGATGGCTGCGCAGGAGATTGACAAGATGGCCGCTGATATTCGGGCATTGCATGATGAGATTCAAAAGGTCACAGCCGAACGGAACGAATTTGGCAGTGCCGGCCATGTGCTGAAGACGGACAATGGCAGATTGGCCCACGCAAATGCGGAGCTGGCCGATGAGCTTGCACGCATCAAAAGCGGCAGGGCATACCGTCTTGCCGAAAGGGCGAAACGCATCCTGCGCCGCCGCCCGTGAAGCTGTTTGTTGCGATGTTATCTAAAACTGCATTAATGAAAAAGGCGCTCGCAGGAATAATAAAAAAACTCGTTTTGCTTGCGGTTTGCGTCGCAATCTTCTTTCTTGCTTTGGTTTTGGCTTTTCTTCCGCCCAATGCAGGATTGGAAGAAAATGTCCGGGCTTCGCTTGCCATCATTGAGCAAGAGGGGCTGTATCCGGATGTGATGAGTTTTCCGCAATTGGACAACTACACGGACCGCACCATTATCTCCACCGCTTTGAAAGAGGATGGCAAGTCGGCAGTACAGGCGGCGATGAGCCCGCTCGGGCGGACGCACTACTGGTACGGCTATCTGGTTGTCATGCGCCCATTGCTGCGCCTGATGAATTATGCCGGAATCCGGTATCTGAATATGTTTGCCGTCATGCTGCTTTTGTTCATTTCCGCGTGGATGATCGGGAAAAAATGCGGCAGTTTGACGGCCTGCCTCTATGTGGCGGCTTTGTGCTTTGGCCATATCGTCACCGTTCCTTTTTCGATGCAGTATTCAAGCATGGTCAATCTCATGATGTTGGCTGTGATTTCCGTATGCATCGCAGCAGGGCGGGAAAAAGGCCGACTCATGCAAGCGCTGAATAGCGGCAATCAATTTCTTGTGATTGGGGCATTGACGGCATTTTACGATTTTCTGACAGCGCCGCTTTTGACGCTTGGCATTCCGCTGATTGCCTTGATCCTGATCGGATGCCAAAAGAGGCAAACATCATTCACGGAAAACACCATCATCGTTTTGAAACAATCCGTTTGCTGGCTGGCAGGGTACTGCGTTGCCTGGTTTGCGAAATGGCCGATTGGAAGCGCGATACTCGGAGAGGATATTTTTTCGTACGGGTTTGCGAAAATTGCGGAGCGGACAATCGGGGTCGGCGGCACCGAAAATCACGGGGAAATCAGCGCCGGGGCCGCAATCGGGGAAAATATCGCATGGATTTTCAACCCTACGGCAACCCGTGTTGTTTTTGCTGCCATTGGCATATTGATTGCGCTCCGAATATTTTCAAATATCCTGGCAAAAGGGAATATCCGCAGAGACGCATGGCGCCTGTTTCCGATACTGATTGTTGGCGCCTTTCCGTATCTTTGGTATATGGTGGCCGCCGACCATTCGCAGGTGCATTTTTGGATGACATATCGGGTTCAAATCATCACAGTGTTTGCGGTTTTTTCTTTTTTGGGATATGGCATAGAGATTCATGGAATACAACGCGCAGGGAGGCGGCGCCTGCCTGTTTTATTTGGCAAGCCGCCAAGGCGGGCAGGCGGGCCGTTTGTTGTCAACCTGACAAGCGGCGCCAGCCGTCTATATGGCATCCACTGCTCTTTGCGCCGCCTGCTTGCGCAGGCGGCCAAGCCAAACAAGGTCATTCTCTGGCTTGGCCGCAGTGAATTTCCGAATGGGCTGCGGGATTTGCCGAAGGCTGTTTCCGGCTTGCGGCGGCGCGGGCTTTGCATTGAGTGGATGGATATGCCGGGCGTGCATGCAATGGCAGCCGCGTGCCAGGGCCGCTTCCCTGACGCAATCAACATCTATGCGCAGGACCATGCGCTATATCCCAAAACGTGGACTGCTGCGCTATCTGCGCATTTTGACGCGCGAAATGTGGTTTGCCACCTGACGCATGGGGATGAGGGGCCGGACGGCGAAAGTGTTTATGGCGTCATCGCCCCGCCCCGGACGCCTGCCGGCGCTGTTGTCCGTGCAATAAAGGCCTTCGAACTGACCCCGAAGGATTTTCCGTTTTGGTGGGCCGGCATGGTCTATCTTGGCAGCGAGAACACAACGATCGCCCGCGCCTCCCGGGATGGCGCTGCCGAAACAGCCCTCTCTTTCGGCAAAGATGCGAAATGGCCGGCCGCACGGAAACCCCAGGCTGCCGGCAAGCGGCCTGCACAGATGCAGGATGCCCCAAAATCCACTGTCATCATCCCTGTCTATAACGCTGAAGCATATTTGCGCCAATGCCTTGACAGCGCCATTGGCCAAACGGTCAAGGAAATCGAAATCATTTGCGTCAACGACCACTCGACTGACCGTTCGCTTGAAATATTGCGTGAGTATGAGAAAAAGGACAAGCGCATCATCGTCCTTGACCCTGCCATAGAGGGGCAGCTCGGCCCCGGCGGCGCCCGCAACGCGGCGCTTGATATCGCCACAGGCGAGTATGTTGCCTTTCTGGATGCCGACGACTATCTGGCGCCGGACAGCATAGAGTTTCAATACGCCATCTGCAGGGAAAACAATTTGGACGGCCTGAGGGTCGGGGCGACTGCTTGCTACGAGACCGACGATCTCAAAAAACTTCACCCCGGATATGCCGACTGGTACCAATTTGGAATTGAGACGCCGGAACCGGCCTGCGGCGGGGACATTGCGTTTGCCCTGCACAACAAAGGGCGCTTTGTCGGCTCGACGTACACGCTCTTTTTCCGAAGGTGTTTGGCCGAGGCAAACGGCCTTCGTTTTTTTGAAAAGTATCCACATGAGGATGAACTTTTTTTGACCGAATTCCATTTGGCCGCAGCCCGGATGATGGTATCAAACGAGTCGCATTATTTCCGCAGAATACGGGCCGGGTCTATGATGACGGAAAGCAAGAAAGTCACAAGCGTGCTTGGCTACCGCAACGTGGCTGCGGCGATGTTTTCGTTGCTGCAGGCTGCGGATCTGCCGAAAGGCGCCGCAATGGCAGCCGCAATGCAGGCCCGCTTCACTCTGCAAGGCTCCCTGCGCATTTTGTCGCAAGTCGTTGCCGCGAGCCATGACGAGCTTTGGAATTGGCTCGCCGTGCCGCAAAGCGAGGGCAATGCCGCCGTCATCACGCCTTTCCGCCTCGACGACTTTTTGATCAATTGGCAAGCCGCCCATGGCGGGGGGGGGCTTGCCTGCCCAGAAGGGCTCGGGGATTTTATAAAGCGTGTGCCGGCAAGCAAAGGATCTGCTTTTTACGATGGCCAAAAGCCAAAAGCAGGCGTGATTGCGGATGATTTCCTATACAATACCTATGCGGGCGCATTGGATATTGTCTATTTGACTCCCGAGGATTATGAAAGGCAAATTGCAGAGGGGCATTTCCTTTTCGTATTGTATGTTTCCTGTTGGCGTGGCATGCGCGGCCAGGAGATAGGCGATGCGGACTATACGCCGCATCGGGATGGCATAGCAAAAGCGGCGGATGCAGTCGCGTATGCACGCGCACGGGGCATCAAAACCGTTTTCTATACAATTGAGGATCCGCCGGACTACGATCGGTTTTTGCCGGTGGCAAAAGCTGCGGAGTATGTGTTTACCTCCGCAATAGAAATGGTGGATGATTACAAACGTGATACCGGAAATGACAAGGTATGGGCCTACACGCCCGGCATCAATCCCCTGCTGCACAATCCGCTCGGAATGCTCATGCGCTATGAGGGGGCTGAAAACCGCAGAAAGCGCGTGGGGTTTGCGGGAACATGGTACAATACCTTTCCAAAGCGGGCCGTTTCGCAGGCCATGCTTTATGACGGTGTGATTCAGGACAGCGAAGCGGAGCTGTATATCTTTGACAGGCATTTTTTCAAAGACGAGGACTGGTGCAGGCATCCGGGCAAATATGACAAATACCGTTACCCGCCGTTGGCATACACGCAGCTGCAAAAGGCAAGCAAGTATTTTGATTTCATGCTCAATCTCAATTCGGTCACGGAGTCGCGCACGATGTGCGCGATGCGCACGTATGAGCTGCCGGCGCTCGGCATCGTGCAGCTGTCAAACTACACGCAGGCGATTGCCGACGCTTTCCCGGGGACATTCATGCCGCATTCGGCAGAGGAGGCGGGGGGCGTTGTCGACGGCATCTCGCAACAAGATTTGATTTCGAGGCAGATTGAAGGGGTTCGCAGCGTTTACTCGGCCCATACCGTTTATGACCGCTTGAATGGGATGTTTGAAAAATGCGGCATAGGCTTTCGATATCCGGACAAAACCGTTACCGTATTCGTCGATCAAGCGACACGGGAATTCAGGGAAGCTATGGAGATGCAGCGGTATCCGGCAATCCGGCTCTGTGAAACATCCGATGCCGCCGCAATGGGCGAAATAGAAAATGGTTTTTTTGTTTTCCTTGACGCGGCACCGGCTACCGAACACTATATCGAGGATTTGGCAAATACTTTTAAGTATTGCGACCCTTGCTTTGTGCGATATGGGTCATGGGATGATATGGAGGGCTGTTACCGGTATATATACGAAACCCCTTCGCTGTACGGAACGCTGTTCAATCCCCGCAGCGTGCCGGCAATGGACGTTTTTGCGAAGCGCATTTCCAAGCGGATCGAGGGGGTCGCGATATTGCCGCCTCAAAACGGGCGGGCGTGATTTGCGAATACGCGCTTGGTGCGGTATACTATGGCTATTGTTGTGCAGGAGATATGACTATTGAGCTACTTGGATGAAATGAAGCCCGTTTTTCAGGGGAAAACGCTATTGATAACAGGCGGGACGGGGTCTTTTGGGAACGCGGTGCTGCGCCACTTTCTGGACACCGGCTTGAAAGAAGCCCGAATCTTTTCGCGGGACGAAAAGAAACAGGACGACATGCGGAAAAAGTATGGGCATCCGAAAATCAAATTTTATATCGGGGATGTCAGAAACAGGGACAGCATTGAAATGGCGATGCATGGAGTCGATTTTGTGTTTCACGCAGCAGCATTGAAACAGGTTCCATCCTGCGAGTTTTTCCCGCTTGAAGCTGTCGCCACCAATATCATCGGCACGGACAATGTGCTCACAGTCGCAATACAAAACAGCGTGAAAAAAGTGATTGTCCTCAGTACGGACAAGGCCGCGTACCCCATCAATGCGATGGGCATGAGCAAGGCGCTGATGGAAAAGGTTGCTGTGGCAAAAAGCCGCGACGAAAACAGCGCCGATACTGTGATTTGCCGTACAAGATACGGCAATGTCATGGCATCGAGGGGTTCCGTGATCCCGCTTTTTGCCAACCAGATCAAAGCCGGCGGGCCGCTCACGATCACGAACGGGGCGATGACGCGTTTCATGATGACGCTCGACGATGCTGTCGAGTTGGTGGCGTTCGCTTTCCTCCACGGCGAAAAAGGCGACCTCTTTGTCCAAAAGGCGCCTGCGGCAACGATTGACACTTTGGCCGAGGCGATGATGGGCAAACTTGGGCAATCTGTTTCGGTCAAACGAATCGGCGAGCGGCACGGCGAAAAACTCTATGAAGTGCTCGTCACCAAAGAGGAAATGCTGGCAGCTGAGGATATGGGCAATTTTTTCCGGGTGCGCGCGGACAACAGGGGGCTCCTGTATGAGCAATATTACACGGAGGGCGATGCCGAGTTGGATGCAATCGAGGAATACAATTCGCACAATACGCAGCGCTTGGATACTGCGGGCATGCGAAAACTCTTGGACAAACTTGATTTTGGGCAATTAATGGTGTAATGGCGTTGAAGGTGCTGATCACCGGAAGCGAGGGGTTCATCGGGAAAAACCTGAGATGCCGCCTCGCCCATATGGATGGGGCAGAGGTGCTCTTGTTTGACGCAGGCGACGGCTTTGGTCTGATTGAAAGCCATATCGCCGACATCGATTTCATCTTTCACCTTGCCGGCGTCAACCGCCCGGATGACCCCAAAGAGTTTTACTCCGGCAACGCGGATTTGACGCAATCGCTTGCAGGCCTCATACAGGCAAAAGGGCTGAACATCCCAATTGTTTTTTCTTCCAGCACGCAGGCGGCGTTCGGCAACGACTACGGAAAGAGCAAGCGGCTTGCTGAGGACGCGCTGCTGTCGCTTGCTGACAGGATGCCGATTTATGTCTACCGGCTTCACAATGTCTTCGGCAAGTGGTGCAGGCCAAACTACAACTCGGTCGTTGCGACTTTTTGCTACAACATCATGCACGGGCTCCCCATTTCCATATCGGACCGGAGCGCGGAGCTGCAGCTGGTCTACATCGATGACATCGTGGACGAGTTTTTGAAGATACTGAAAGGCGGGCCTCCTGCATGGATCGATGAAGGCCGCTGCTATATACGGCCCCTGTATACGGTCACCCTGGGCGATCTGGCCGATACGCTGTACAAATTCAAAGGGATGCTCGGCAGCCTTTTTGTGCCGTCTACCGGAGATGTTTTTGCAAAAAAACTGTTTTCGACATTTGTTTCCTATGGCGGGCATGATGATTTTGTGCAGCTGCCGAAAATCAACCGCGACCAAAGGGGCAGCTTTACGGAGCTGGTCAAAAATGAATACGCAGGGCAGGTGTCGGTTTCCATATCAAAACCCGGCGTCATCCGGGGCAATCATTTTCATGACACGAAGATGGAGCGGTTTATCGTCGTCAAGGGCAGCGCCCGGATCAGATTTCGCCATGTGCTCACGGACGAGGCCATGGAGTTTGACGTCTGCGGCGAGCGCCAGGAGATCGTCACGATCCCGGTCGGATATACCCACAGCATCGAAAACACAGGCGATGAGATGATCCTGCTGATTTGGGGCAACGAGGAGCTTGACCCCGAAAGGCCGGACACGTATTTTGACGAGGTATAAAGTTTGAAAAAAATAAAACTGATGATCGTGGTCGGCACGCGGCCTGAAATCATACGGCTTTCGGAAGTCATCAAGGCCTGCGAAAAGTACTTTGATGTCGTGCTTGTCCATACGGGGCAAAACTACGACTTTGGCCTCAACGAGGTGTTTTTTCAAAATTTCGGGCTTAGGGCTCCGGACTATTGTTTGGATGCCCCGGGGAAGCATCTCGGCGAAACCGTCGGCAATATCATCAGCAGATCCTACGAACTGATCGGAGAAGTGAAACCGGATGCGTTTTTGGCGCTCGGCGACACAAACAGCTGCCTGGCGGCCTATAGCGCAAAGCGCCACAAAGTCCCCATCTTCCATATGGAGGCAGGCAATCGGTGTTTCGACTTCAATGTGCCCGAAGAGATCAACCGCCGCATCGTAGACCATATCGCGGACATCAATTTGGCCTATACGGAAAATGCGAGGCGCTACTTGATCAGCGAAGGCTGCAACAAGGATTTTCTCTACGTGACAGGGTCGCCGATGACGGAGGTCTTGTTCAAAAATAAGGAAAGCATAGAAAAATCGACAATCCTTGGGAAGCTTGCAATTGAAAAGGGAAAGTATTTTGTCGTGAGCATGCACCGTGAGGAAAATGTCGATATCCCGGGCAAGTTTCGCGTGTTGGCCGATGCGCTGAACGCAGTCGCGGAAAAATATGGATACCCCTTGATTTTTTCCACACACCCAAGGACGCAAAAGCGCATCGAATCCGAAAGGATTTCGCTTCATCCGCTGATCCGAAACCTCGAGCCGCTCGGATTTTTCGACTACAACAAGCTGCAGCACGATGCCTATTGCGTGTTGTCGGACAGCGGCACGGTGCCGGAGGAAGGCGCGATCCTGAATTTTCCGGCTGTGGCGCTCCGCAACAGCACCGAGCGCCCGGAGGCCTTGGACGGCGGCGCAATTGCGCTTGGCGGCAATAGCAAGGACGAAACGCTCAACGCGATTGAAATCGCTGTCGGCATGCATGGCGGGAGACGTGAAAACCCCGTGCGGGACTATCTGGACATCAATGTTTCGGAGAAGGTTGTGAAAATTGTACAGAGCTATACGGGCATCGTAGCGAAAAGGGTATGGGGTAAATAGATGGGTCAGAATCCTTTGAAAAAAGTCCTAGGCAAAATTAAAAGACGCTTCATACAAACAGAATTGGAAGAAATCAATAGTCGTATTGACGAGCTTTGGCTTCATGAAAAAAAGCAAGACAGTCGCTTGGCGTGGGTGACGAGTGTGCTTAGCCTCGATGCCGAGAATGATATGATTTTCACACTGAAGAATCTCATCGAGGAGCAGAAGCGTTTGACAAACGAAGTCCTTTACAATCATTTTCAAAGTCTTAAGCCAATTGAAAGGCCAAGTTTTCGTCCACTCGTTTCAATTGTCATGCCAGTATATTTTGAAATCAAATCAGGGCTGAATGATCAGGAAAAGTATCTGACGAAATCCATAAACTCAATTGTCAATCAGACGTACGACAATGTAGAGGGTATCATCGTCAATGATGGTTGTGCGGAAGCGGAGACGCAATTGCTCGAAAAAATTGTGAATGAAATCGGAGATGAACGGATCAGATACTATCGAAAAGAAAACGGGGGAACTTCGACGGCGCTCAATTTTGGGATTGACATGATGAATGGTGAGTATTTTGCGTGGCTAAGCCACGACGACTTGTATTATCCCGACCACGTGGAGAGGCATGTTGAGCATCTTCGCCATACCCCAATTGCGGAAAAAATCATCACTACCAGTTTAGTCGACATCATTGATGAAAATTCAAATATCCAAATATATTCGACAGTGGAAGAAGGAATTCATGGGAAAGACTACAAAAAGAGTTTGTTGGGGCGGGAGCGTAGTTACAATGTTACAACAATAGGCGGATGTTCTGTCATGATTCCGCGAAACGTATTCGATATAGCGGGGCGTTTTGATGTTGGGGATCGGGCTACTCATGAATATGAATTATGGCGGCGTATTGAAGAGGAGTATAGGTTTTTCACGATACCCTTTTGTACGCACGCCTACCGAGTGCATGGAAACTCAGAGCACACGAGAATTGATGGATTGAATGATATCGTGTTAAGAGAAAAGATGAAAACCATTGACAATGTGCCAACGAAAGAAAAGATTGCCCTATACGGAAATGAAGTGAATTACCTTCGATTTCTGAAGCTATTATATTATTCAAGTTGGGATTACCACATGACGGCGGTAGCTCAATTAAATGAAAGACTGCGGTTGTTGGGTCATGACAAGTAATTTTGGAAACCAAGATTGTTCAATATTGATAAGCAGTTGTGATGCGTATTCAGATTTGTGGGATAGCTTTTTTTCCCTCTTCCGCAAATTTTGGCCGGATAATCCGTTTGAGATTTACTTGAGCGCCGAGACAAAGAATTATCAGAATAAATACTTCGATATCCATGTGATCAATGATCGAGAGGGCAACAAATTTTGGTCACGTCGTATCGTGTATACTTTGTCTAAAATCAAGACGAAATATGTGATTTTGATATTGGACGATTTTTATCTTTATGATGCCGTCAATACTGCTTCTATTTTCGATTGTATTGGATATATGAGGTTAAATCCCCAGGTAGCGTCATTTACATTTTTCCCTATTAGTTTAGATACAGTTGAATCTTCATATCCGGGGTGGGAACTAAGGCGGAAAGAAGGAAAATTCAAGGTCTTGTCAATCTTAGCATTATGGAATAAAGAAATCTTAACCGAGTATCTTTCCGCAGACGAGAATATCTGGGAGTGGGAGGCAAATGCATCTAAACGAAGTAATTATCGTGATGACGAATTTTTCGTCGAATCATCAAATGCGACAAAGACGTTCCCATACGATTTTAGAAAATATGGCTTGTTGGGAGGCAAATGGCTCAAGGATACGGCGGGATTGTTTTCCGATAATGGTATTCACATGGACTTTTCAATTCGTGGTTATTATGACGAGAATAGCAGGGCATCAAGCACATCGATTATTTCATCTATTGAACTTGATAGCTCGTTGATACCTTATTATGCACTTACGAAAGATGTTGATCCTTGTATGCGTTCTTCATATCCTATTGTAAAAAAAGGAAAATTTAGACAATATTATGAGATTGATGGCGCAAGAAAAGTGATAAGATGGGAACCATCGTGCCAATATGGTTTTGTTGTTGGTGGTTTTAAATGTACAATCGTCTATCAGAACAATAAAAAGTCAATAATACGAGCAAAAGATATAATCGGAAATTATATCTATTTTAAGCGCAAAATGTTTTTTACAATACCCGATCCTTATATCTATATACTTCCCAAAACGGATGATTTGATATCTTCACTTTGCATTGAAGGAGTACTGCTCAATCCGCCCAATCCCAAGGCGGTTGACGAGGCAATAAAGTACCCTGTTGTAGGTGTCCCGGAAATCTATAGTGCTATTGTGCAAAAATTGTTTTTTGAATTTTTAATATCACCAGAAAAAATGTTTGTCTTTCGGACGAATTCGAAACTTGTATTAGATTTTGGAGATGAATATTGTGAGTCAAATGCGATACAGGATGTCAAGAAAAGACATGCCGGGCCGTTTCGGCAAGAGTATAAGATTGACTGCGGCGCAGCGATTGCTGCTAGATGGGATATCGCGGATGTCAATGGGTTCGCCATTCAAAACTTGAAAGTGTGCGTTGATTATGCAGATGGTAGAAATATTGAGTTGGGACATCAAGATATATCCGGCGAATATATCCGGCATGAGGACTGTTATGTCTTCATGTCTTTGTCGCAAAGTATAGGGATTTCTTTTCCGGAAGCGGGACCAAAGGCTATTTCATTAACAGGTAATTTGCTATGCCCGATGCCAAAGGAGCTATTACAGGAAATTTATAGGTGGGATTTAAACAATTGATTGTGTGCGAGAGATGGATCTTACCGTTACGCAAAGTTTTGTATAACGGTAAAAGTCGTTCTTTTTGGGGACAGATGGCTGTTGTTTGTTTTCCGATTTTTTTGTTTTCGGGTTCGAGTATCTTGTTTGTTGCGCACCACGAGACTGCGGTGCGGATTTCAGCGGTGGTCTTTGCCGTTTTTATTTTAGGTTGCTTTATTTTTGCGATTTTTATGTATGTTCGATTGCGCCGCCCGATGGAAACCTCTCAATTGTATTTCAACAAGTCTATCATGGTTGTCGTTTTGATATATGCAGCAATCCTTTTGCCAGATATAGGTGTTTTCCCAATATGGGATGCGGGGTTGTATTTTCACGCTCTTTCTGATGGGGTTCAGGGATATGACCTCTCGGCGAGGTCGTTTATCTACAGTTTCCTCCAATATAAACATCCAACGCAGGGGTATTCGCTGCTCATGGCACCGGGACAGTTCATTGCGCCCGGTAGCACTTTAGCAGCCAATATTACGACTTTGATTTTGGGTGTCATCATGTTGTTGGCATTTTATCGGTTTTCGCAAAAACTTTTTGGCGATGTGGGAATGATGGCAGAATGCGCTACACTGATCTTTGCGCTTATGCCGACAATATTGGCTTTCACTACAGGAGTCAATCCTGATTTTGCGATGTTGTTTGGCACTTGCGTTGTGCTATACAGTTTTGCGGCGGATCAGAAGTTGCTCCAGATTTTCAGCGGGTTTGTCCTGGTCTTTTCGAAAGAACCTGGTGTGGTGTTGTACGGTGGATTTTTGATAGGAGTATTTTTGTTTGCATTTTTACCGGGAATCGAGAAGGGTAATGTTTGGTTCACTCTTGCCAAGCAACTCAAGCATTATGGCGCATTGCTTGTTCCGTTGATTGGTTTTTGCGTATATTTGGGATACTTTGGATGGTCGAGAGTGTCTTCAGCGTCTGCGTTAACAAGAGGGGGATTTGGTAGTTTTCAATGGAATTCGGTGCATGTTGGTACTGCGCTTTTGCAAGTCTTTGTGCTCAACTTTAACTGGATACATGTGGTCTTGATTGTTTTGGCAGTTTTGCTTTTCCGGAAACGTATTGCAGTAAAAAATGTTATTTTGCTGCGAGTGTCATTCATGTCGATTGGTATATACTTTCTATTTTTGCTTCTTTATTTTGAAATCGACTTGCTTCGGTATGTACTTCCGCTTATGATTTTTTTCCCAATCGCATTGACAATGGGACTGTTTGCGATATTTAATAAGCTGTTCTTGAGATATCTTTCCTTTGTCGCAATCTGTTTGCTTCTCTCGATATCATCTTTTGCTATTATTGATCCCATCAGCAAAAACGTTTTTCCGTTGAAATATGACGTAGGCAGTACAAAACCAATCAACATTACAAACTCAGCGGCATTTTATGTCATGTGTGATACCGGCATATGCAATAGACAATATCTCGCCTACAGCAAATTAATCGACGAGATTTTTGCAGACAATGGGATGGATGAGAACAGACCGTACGTCTCCATCAATCGACCGTCTTTCGCATTCCAATTTTTCGGGAACGGGGATATTTACAAAACCTATTACAGTGGAAGCAAAAAACGTAGGATGATATTGTCGGATGATGGAGTTGTGGTTCCGGGACTTGAGCTGATGGTTTCAGGGATTGAGGATGTGAGCATATTGCCAACGCGGTTTTTGTGGCTTGCCCCGCCAGATCAGGCAACAAGTGATTTTGATTTGATACAATCCCAATATGGTTTTGCGAGTATGAAAAGTTACTCAAAAGGTGCTTTTACTATGGATGTGTATGAGTGTATTCGTTTCTGAAACCAGGATGCGGAGGCAACAAGAGGACTCATAGTATTTTATGGAAAGTGAAATGCAAATACTTTGTATAGAATCATTTAGCGCGACCGAGTCCATTGCGGATTTTTTTTTCGGATTCATGAAAAAGCGATTTTTATGATATAATTTTTACAACTTTTGCGGGACGGAGGCTTGCCGATGCGTATACGAAAATCAATTTCATTCATTCTGACACTGGTCATGGTTTGCTCGGTGGCGCTGGCGCCGTTTGCGGCGTTTGCGGAAAGCGTTCCGGCATCCACGCCCTCTCCGGCCAAGGCGGCCTTTTCGGAAGGGGCGGCATCCCCGGAGGATTTGGGGGCGGCTTCGGATGAAGCGCTGCCGGCCGGCGTGGCAGGCGATCCGCCCGGCACGGCCATCCCGCTTGCGGAGGCCGCCGAAGTGGCAGGGCCCGCAGCCGAATACGATTATGGGGCCGATTGCAATCCGGCCGAGATCATCGTTGTCATGAAAGAGGGGGTGGACGAGGAAGCCGTTGTCGAAAGCTCGGATGAAATCACTATGGCCGCGCCGCTTGGGGACGGCGAAAAGATCGTCGTTGTCGAAACGGCGGCCGAAGACATCGAAACGGCCATCGCCCAATACGAGAGCAACCCGGACGTCGAATACGCGCAGCCCAATTTCAGGTATTCGCTCATGGAGGATGTTTCGGGGGGCGGGGCCGGCGCGGTTGGCGCCCTGTATGCGCCAAACGATCCCTCCTATGGCTCGCAGTGGGCTTTGCAGGCAGGCGCCTCAACGCAGATCAGCCAGGCTTGGGATGCCCCCGCACTCGCCGGCGCCGGGAAAATCCGTGTCGGAGTGCTGGACACGGGCGCACAGCTCGACCATCCCGACTTGCAGGCCAATATCAACGCGTCATTGGCATACGACATCCCCGGCGCAACAGCCGCTGTCACCGATACCACCGTCAACGGCGGCGGGCACGGGACCCATGTGGCGGGCATCATTGCCGCCGTGTCAAACAACGGTATAGGCGTTGCCGGCGTTTCGGACAACCATGTCGAGTTGGTCCCAATTGATATTTTTTCTACGGAGGCCGGCAATCAGACCAGCACTACGTCCATGATGGTTCAGGGCATCAGCCTTGCGATTTCCAAAGGCTGCAAAATCATCAATATCAGCGCCGGCGGAACCAGCCACGACCCTGCCCTGCTAACGGCTGTTGACAACGCAAAGCAGCAAGGCGCGCTTGTGGTTGCCGCCGCAGGCAACAATGGCACCGCAGTCCCCGTATATCCCTCGGACTACTCCAGCGTTGTCTCGGTCACGGCGACTACCAATACTGACGCAATAGCATCATCTTATTCAAGCTTCAACATGAACAAAGACATTGCGGCTCCGGGCACCGGTATTTACAGCACGATCCCGGGAAGCGCATATGACTACAAGTCCGGGACGTCCATGGCGGCGCCGTATGTCGCCGCAGTCGCCGCCTTGGTCTGGGCCGCAAGGCCAAGCCTCACGCGCAACCAAGTGGAGGGCATCCTGTACAGCACGGCCACGGATCTTGGGGCATCCGGAAAAGACCAGTATTTTGGCAATGGGCTTGTAAACGCGCAGGCGGCGGTAGCCAAAGCGGCCTCGTTCTATTGCACTGTCACTTTCAAAAACTATGACGGGGCAGCGATCGGCACGCAGGTGGTGGAAAATGGGGGGAGCGCGGCCGCCCCGCCGCAGCCGGCGCGCACAGGCTACACTTTCACCGGCTGGGACACGGGTTTTGCCAATGTCACATCAGACCTGACGGTCACCGCCCGGTTTTCCCCAAACACATATACGGTGTTTTTCAGCGCAAACGGCGGCCCGGCCCCAAGCTTTGGCAGCAAGCAGGTCATCTATGATGCGGCCATCGGGTATCTCCCGGCCATTGCGGCAAGGGCGGGCTACACATTTCAGGGCTGGTATACGGCCGCCAGCGGCGGGACGCAGATCACGGCCGCGACGGTGTACAAGACCGCCGGCAACACCATTTGCTACGCGCAGTATGCCGGCGTGAAAAACTCGTGGGTGCAGGACGGGGACAAGAGCTACTGGTTTGGCGCCGGGGGAAACCCTGTGGCGGGCTGGCAGACCATAGGCGGGCAGGCCCGCTACTTTGACCCGGCACAGGGCGGCGCGGCGCCGCAGGGCTGGTTTGCGCACAGCAACGGCAAGGTTTATTATTTCTGGTACGGCGGCAGAGGGGCATTTGCGACAGGGCTTTCAGAAATCGGCGGCCGCAGCTATTATTTCAATGCGCAGGGGCATGTGGAAAGCGGCTGGCAGATGATAGGCGGGCAGGCCCGCTACTTTGACCCGGCACAGGGCGGCGCGGCGCCGCAGGGCTGGTTTGCGCACAGCAACGGCAAGGTTTATTATTTCTGGTGGGGCGGGAGCGGGGCCTTTGCGACAGGGCTTTCAGGCATCGGCGGGCGCAGCTATTATTTCAACGCGCAGGGGCATCTGCAATAAAAGCCGGCGCGGAGATTGGATGGTATAGCGCAAAACAGTTTTCAGTTTTCATTTTCATTACAGTATGGCATCCCATGCGATTGATTCCGAAACCGCAAGGGTTTTTTGGTGTATAATCAATGCATATAGCTGTTTTGCCCATAAACAGCCTATTTTTGCACAGAGATAATGAAATGGTATGATGCCGGGAGATTGACAAATGAAAAAGCCGTTTACAATCCTTTTGCCTGTGATGATTGCTTGTTCTGTATTTCTGGCGCCGCTTGCGGCATCGGCACAGGGCATCCCGGCCGGCCATGCCGTGCAGGCATCTGCAGAGAGCTTGGCAGGCAGTGCGGCCGAGGCCGGAGGCCCCGTTTCGGATCCGCCCGCTGCCGTCGCGGAGGAGGATATCACCGGCGGCGGCGCGGAAAATGCGGAAAGCGCTGATATTGCGGGCCTTGACGCCGCGGAAACGGGGATAGAGCCGCTTTCCGAAGCGGAAGCGCCACCGGAGGAGCCGGCATGCGAGCCTGCGGAAATCCTCGTGGTCATGAAAGAGCACGTTGACGAGGAAGCCGCCGCGCGGCCTGCGGATGACGTTGTAAGTGTGGAGCCGCTCGGCACTGGCGAAAAGCTTGTGGTCATAGATGTCGATGCCGAAAATGTCGAAACGGCTATCGCTGCCTATGAAAACGACCCGGCCGTCGAATATGCGCAGCCAAACTACCAATATTCCCTCATGGGCGCCGCGCCCCCGCAAAGCGGCCCAAGCGACATCGCCTTGCTTTCGGTGCCGTCAGACCCGTATTTTGCGGGGCAGTGGTCCCTGCAGGCGGGTTTTGCGACCGGGATCAATGAAGCCTGGGACGAGCTGGCCTCTGCCGGCACGGTCGAGGTCGCTGTTTTGGACTCAGGCATGCAAATCGACCACCCGGATCTGCAGGCAAATATCAATGCCGCAAAAGCGTACAATGCCGTCACCGGCACAGCTGACGTCACAGACGAATTGATAGAAAGCCCGCCGGGCGTATACATAGAAGGCAGCGGCCACGGGACGCATATCGGCGGCATCCTGTCTGCGGCGACAAACAACGGCAGCGGCATTGCGGGCGCCGCAAACAACCATGTGAAGATTGTGCCGGTCAAAATCTTTTATGCGGGGACAGCAAGCGGAACCCCCGCATTGTTGAGCAACACGGCGCTGATTGTGGCTGGGATCAACAAGGCGATTTCTTCCGGGTGCAAGATCATCAACATCAGCGCCGGCGGCTCCGCAAACGACCCTGTTTTGCATGCGGCCTGCGACTCGGCCAAGCAGCAAGGCGTTTTGATTGTCGCCGCCGCCGGCAACTCCGGCAAAAGCGATCCTTGCTATCCGTCGGACTACAGCAGCGTTGTTTCGGTCGTTGCGACGGACAGATACCACAACAGGGCGGGGTATTCCGACTACAATCCCTACAAAAATATTGCCGCGCCGGGCGGCGGCGATACGCTGGATACGAGCAATATGATTCTCAGCGCCTTCCCCGGAGGCCGCTATGTGTATATGTCGGGCACATCCATGGCCGCCCCCTATGTGTCGGCCGTTGCCGCGCTTGTCTGGTTGGCGAGGCCCGGCCTGTCGCGCGACCAGGTGGAGCAAATCCTGTACAATACGGCAACCGACCTCGGTGCGCCCGGCTACGATCCTTATTACGGGTACGGCCTTGTAGACGCGTGGACGGCGGTCAATTCCCTCCTCAAAGCAAATACGTGGTCGGATACAGGCGGAAAGACTTATTACTACGGCGCGGATGGAAAGCCTGTGACCGGATGGCAATATATAGACGGGCAGTCCAGGTATTTTGACCCGGCGCAGCGCGGCGCCGTGCCGCAGGGCTGGTTTGACCATGCAAACGGCAACCGGTACTATTTTTGGTGGGGCGGCAAAGGCGTCTTTGCGACAGGGCTTTCAGACATCGGCGGCCGCAGCTATTATTTCAACGAGCAGGGCCACCTTCAGACCGGCTGGCAGACCGTAGGCGGGCAGCTTCGGTATTTTGACCCCGCACCCGCAAATGGCGGCGCGGCGCCGCAGGGCTGGTTTGCGCACAGCAATGGCAAGGTCTATTATTTCTGGTGGGGCGGCAAAGGGGCCTTTGCGACCGGCGAGCTGGAAATCGTCGGCAAGGCATACGTCTTCAAAGACCATGGGCAAAATGTGGCGGGCTTGATGACGGAAGATGGGCGGCTACGGGAATTAGACCCCGA
>JAITMX010000047.1 GCA_031290775.1 Eubacteriales Family XIII. Incertae Sedis bacterium | reverse complement strand
GTGCCGGATCAGTTTGCGTGGCTTGCGGACATCGTCGCTGCAGCGGGCGACCCTGCAGATGTGGAAGACGCGGCGCTTGCGTTTGACACGGCGGACTATGATACGCTGAACGTGACGATCGACGGCGCGGCCGCGACTGTCAAAAAGTACAGCGGGATCACTTATGTGGCAAACCCTGTCGACGTTTGGCTGTCCGGCGTTGCTTCCGGATGGGGCGGCGGCGGCGCGGAAAGCCGTCCGAACGCATGGGAGATGATGAACGTCTATGTGCCGCAGGGCGCGACGTCCAATTCCGCAATCATCCTCAGCGTGAACAATGCAGGATGGAACAACAGCCCGCTCGGTGATTCCCTGAGTGATGGCGCGGCGCTCTCCAGCAAGAGCGACAGCGACAAGTACGGCGCCGCGCTGAAGGCCGGCTATGTCGTCGTTGAAATAGGCACGCGCAGCCGCGGCATCGAAGGCGCAGTCGTCGGGGCTACTATCGGCGATGCCGGCGACAAGGACGGCACCTATCCCGGCAAGGCGCCCGCTGTCGTTGTGGACGCAAAGGCGGCGGTCCGCTACCTGCGCCTGAACGACGCGGCGATGCCCGGCTCGGCCGAGCGCATCGTCATCACGGGCACGAGCGGCGGCGGCGGTCTGTCAACGGCAGTCGCGGCGAGCGGCAACGCGAAAGAATATCTCCCGTACTTGCAGGAGATCGGCGCGGCCGGCATCGCGGCGGACGGCAGCAGCACGCTGCGCGACGACGTATTCGGCACCATCGCCTATTGCCCGATTACAGACCTCAACAATGCCGACGCGGCATATGAGTGGACGTACAACGCTGTCCGCACGGACGCCAATACATCGGCAAACGTCGCGGGCGACACGTACAGCAGCGCAAATGCGGATTCCATTGACGCAAATGACACGTCCATGGCGGCCGCGTCCGCATGGCTCAAAAATTCCTATATCGCGTACTTCAACGGCCTTGGCCTGAAGGACGAGACGGGCGCCGCCCTGACGACGAACAATCTCGCGGCCGCGATTCAGCGCGAGGTGGTCACGGAGATCCAGGAGGCAATCATCGAGAAAGGCGACCCGGTCCCCAACTATGGCGAGGACTTCGTATTCCCCGGCGCGGGATTCCCGGGCGGCCCGCCCGCAGCGGATACCCTTGTGAAGAATGACTGGTTCAAATACGACCCGATCACGAAAAAAGTCACAGGGTTTGATTACAGCAAGTACCTGTCGTTTGTCGCGGGCATCACGACGCTGAAAGCGATCCCGGCGTTTGACAATGTCGGCACGACACTCGCCGCAGGCCAAAACGAGACGAATCTCGGCGGCCCGGTCGATATTGAGTACCGCAATTTCTCGGAGTATGCATGGAACCACAACAATACTGCGGGCGATGGCAGCGGCAAAGACGACACCGGCCTGACATGGAAGCAATACCTTGGCACCGCCGAGGGCCAGGCTGTCGCGCTGCAGATGCAGATGATCAACCCGATCCCGTATCTGACCGATCGCGTTATCGCGGGCACGGATGAGGGCGACAGCGCGCCGTACTGGTATGTGCGCCACGGCGTCCGCGACCGCGACACCTCGTTTGCGGTCGAGATGGAAGTCAAGTACGCGCTCCTGAACAACACGCAGGTCAAGGACGCAAACTTCGAGCTGGCGTGGATCAAGCCGCACAGCGGCGACTACGACGTGCAGGAAGCCTACGCGTGGCTTGCAACAGCCCTCGCAACGGCCGGCACGCCTGCTGTCAGCTCCAAGGGTGATGTATATGACTCCGCCGCCTATCCGGTACTGAGTACGGCGCGCGTGCAGCCCGTTACCTATTCGGTGAGCCAGCACTTTGGGCTCTATTCCGGCCGCGGCACGCTGACCGCGAAGATCGATGCCGACTTTGCGAAGTTTGAGGACCTGTATTACAAGGCGGGCTACGACAAAGACGGCAAACCGGGCAACCTGCTCGCGCCGGGCACAAAGATCGGCTCGGGCGACTACACCAAGACGCAGGGGAGCACGGTCATCGAGCTGTCCGAAAACCATCTGAATACCTATCCGGCCGGCACGCATATCCTGACGGCCGCATACAGCGACGGCTCGTCCGGGGATATCACGCTCCAGGTGGGCGTCGTGACGCCGCCGCCAGGCAGCGCGGCCACCCCGGCCGCGACGGCATCCGCCTCGGCGAAGACAGGCGATGGCTTCACGCCCATGGCGTGGGTCATCGTGCTCATCCTTGCGGGGGCCGGGTGCGTATGGCTCATCCGCAGAAACCGGAAAGCTGTACGGCAGGCAAAATAGCACTGGATAGAAGACAGCGTATAGCGCGCCAAACGGCGCTGCTGCGCCGGCCGGGGATTCCCCCGGCCGGCGTTTTCGTGTACGCCCCTTCAGGGCATCGCGGCAATCCATAAACCACCGGATTGCTTCGCTTCGCTCGTAATGACAGGACCGTCATCGCGATAATGGTGCTTCTCAAAACACGAAGTGTTTTGCAAGAAGACCTTATGCAACACTTTCCAAAATCTTTGATTTTGTGAAAGTGACTGAGGGAGCATAGCGACCGCGGCAATCCATAAACCACCGGATTGCTTCGCTTCGCTCGCAATGACAGTTGGTGCGTGAACGGTAACGGGAATTGCCTTCCCCCTTGCACATAATTTCTACATATCTGCCTGCTATGCTCTTGTAATATTGCTCCGCACACGGCAATCCATGGACCGCCGGAGCGCAGCGACTGCGGCAATCCATGGACTGCCGGATAGAAATCATGAGGAAACGTTTGTGAAAACAAGAGCATTGCGGATCGATGGGATGACATGCAGTGGCTGCCAAAACAAAATTGAGCGGAAGCTGCGGGCTACGGCGGGGGTCGAGCGCGCGGAGGTGAGCTACAGCAAGGGCAGCGCTGCCGTGACCTACGATCCCGATATGATTTCATATGACGACATCACGGAGGTCATCCGCAAATTGGGCTATACGGCGCTTGCCGCAGACGAACGCGGGCAGGCAGACGCCAATCGCATCATCGGCATTCTCGTCATCATTGTCGCCTTGTACATCCTGCTGAGGCAGTTTGGCATATTGCAGCTGTTTGGCTCTTTCCAATTGGCAAAGGCCGGCATGGGCTATGGCATGCTGTTTGCCATCGGGCTGGTCACCTCGGTTCATTGCTTGGCACTGTGCGGGGGGCTCAACCTTTCCCAGTGCATCCCGCAAGGCCAAAAGCTTGCCTCTGAAAAATCGGCGGCGGCGCTGCGGCCGAGCTTTTTGTACAATTTTGGGCGCGTGCTTTCCTATACGGCGGTCGGCGCCGCCGTCGGGGGGGTAGGCTCCGCGATCACGTTCACAGGCGGGATGCGCGGCGCCGTCCAGCTCATCGCCGGCGTGTTCATGGTGGTCATGGGCCTGAATATGGCAGGCGTGTTCCCGTGGCTGAGAAATTTGGCGCCGAGGATGCCAAAAGCCTTTGCAAGCAAAATCGACGCCCAAAAAGCAAACAGCAAAAGCCCTTTGGCCATTGGCTTGCTGAATGGGCTGATGCCCTGCGGCCCTCTGCAGGCCATGCAGCTTTACGCGCTGTCCACAGGCAGCCCGCTTTCGGGCGCGCTGTCCATGCTGGTGTTCAGCCTCGGCACCGTGCCGCTGATGTTTGGGTTCGGCGCGCTGAGCTCGCTGCTGACAAAGAGGTTCACGCGCAAGGTGATGACGGCCGGGGCCGTTTTGGTTGCCGTCCTCGGGCTTTCGATGTTTTCGAGCGGCTGGAGCCTGTCCGGTTTTGCGCTTCCCAGCGTGATTCCGGAAAACGCAAACGCCGCGCAGCCCGCCGGGGATTCGGCAAACGGCGTACCGGCTTCCGGAAATCCGGCGAGCGCTGAAAGCGGCGTGCAGATCGTCAACAGCACGCTCGCCTCGGGGAAATACCCGCCCATCACGGTTCAGGCCGGCATCCCCGTAAAGTGGGTCATTGACGCGCCGCAGGGCAGCATCAACGGCTGCAACAACAAGATGATTATCCCCGAATACGGCATTGAATATTCTTTCAAGACCGGCGAGAATATTATTGAATTTACGCCGACGAAAACCGGGAAATTTCCGTATAGCTGCTGGATGGGGATGATCAGAAGCACAATCACCGTGACCGAAAAGGGCGCGGAATAAGGGAAAGGAGCAAGAGGAAATGGGAATCAGGGAAAACAGGAGGTTGAAAATGTTTCGGTTCAAATGGATATCGGCAATATTGGTGTTGATTCTGTTGTTTGCCCTTGCCGCGTGCGGCGCAAAGGATGCGCCGCCTGTGGACGCGGGAAGCGCCGCTGGGGACGCGGCGGCACCGCCGGCATCGCTGGCGCCGGCGGCGGCCGAGGGGCAAAGCGAACCGGAGGCTCCGGAGGCGCAAGAAGGCCAAGCGGCGCCAGGGGCGGGCGCCGGCGCTGCGGGCGCGGATCTGGTCATCCCGATCGGCGGCATATCCGAAACGGCGACATTCTACCCGGTGGCCGTCGATGATGTCGTGCTTGAGGTATTGGCGGTCACGGCGCCCGACGGGACGATCCGCACCGCGTTCAATACCTGCCAGGTTTGTTTTGACTCGGGGCGGGGGTATTACAAGCAGGACGGAAATGTATTGGTGTGCCAAAACTGCGGCAACCGTTTCAAAATGGATCAGGTCGAGGTCGCGTCCGGCGGCTGCAACCCGGTGCCGATCTTCGACGAATACAAAACCGTGGACGATGAAAACATCACGATCCCCTTTGATTTTCTCAAAGAAGCAAAAGCCATATTCGGAAACTGGAAGAGCGATTATTAAAGATTATTAAAAAAGCATCCGGAAGATTTTTCAGATAGTATAGGCAGATAGCATATAATAGAAGCGGTTGAAACAATATCGTTTGAGGCGATTTGGCGGTGAATTGGTTTGGATAGTCAAGTATTGGGCATCAGGGGAATGACGTGCGCGGCCTGCGCGGGGCGCATTGAAAAGGTAGCGCGCAAACTGCCCGGCGTCAGCTTGGCAAATGTGAATCTGGCGAGCGAGAAGCTTTTTGTGGAATATGACGAGCAAGAATTGCCGCTCGAAAAGATCAAGGAAGCCGTCACGAAAATCGGCTATCAGGTGGTCGAAAAGACGAACCGCAGCAAGGTCGCCATACCGATCGGCGGCATGTCTTGCGCGGCTTGCGCGGCGCGGATTGAGAAAGCGGTCGGCAAACTGCCGGGCGTCGAAACTGTTTCCGTCAACTTCGCCACGGAAAAAGCAACGGTGAATTACGATCCGCATATCCTGCGCCTGTCCGCCATACGGGAGGCGATTGAAAAGGCCGGTTACAAGGCGCTTGAAGTTTCAAAAACCGATGCCGCAGAGGAGGACCGGGCGCGCAAGCAAAAGGAAATCCGCACGCTTTGGACCAAGTTCATTGTGTCGGCGGTGTTTTCCCTCCCGCTTCTGTACGTCGCGATGGTCCCGATGGTCAATATCATACAGCTGCCCTTTCCGGGCGGAATCGACCCGATGAAATTTCCCATGTTTTACGCCATCGCGGAGCTGGCGCTTGTGGCTCCCGCCATCGGCGTGGGCTACCGATTCTATACAGTCGGATATACGGCGCTCATCCACCGAAGCCCCAATATGGACTCGCTGATCGCGATTGGGACGTCGGCGGCGGTTTTGTACAGCGTTTATAATGTCATACAGATTTGGAACGGCAATTTTGCGGCGGTTGAATCCTTGTATTTTGAGACTGCCGGCGTCATCATCACCTTGATCCTGCTCGGAAAATCGCTCGAAGCGATGTCAAAGGGGCGGACGGGCGAAGCCATCAAGAAGCTGATGGGGCTCGCGCCGAAAACCGCGATCCTCGTGCTGGATGGCATAGAAAAAGAGATTCCCATCGACGAGGTCGAGATCGGCGACAAAATCGCGGTCAAACCCGGCGCGAAAATTCCGGTCGACGGCACGATTTTGGAGGGGCATACCGCGATCGACGAATCCATGCTGACGGGCGAGAGCATGCCTGTCGACAAGAAGGCCGGCGATATGGTCTACGCCGCTTCGCTTAACACAAACGGGACTATCCTCTTCCGCGCGGACAAAATCGGCAGCGACACGGCGCTTGCGCAGATCATCAAATTGGTCGAGGACGCGCAAGGCGCCAAGGCGCCCATCGCGCAGTTGGCGGATATTGTGTCCGGATATTTTGTCCCTGCCGTATGCCTGATCGCGCTGGGCGCCGGGATCGCTTGGTATTTTGGCACAGGCGGCGACGTGAAATTCGCCGTAACAATCTTCATCTCCGTTCTCGTCATCGCCTGCCCCTGCGCGCTCGGATTGGCGACGCCGACCGCCATCATGGTCGGGACGGGCAAGGGCGCGGAGAACGGCATTTTGATCAAAGGCGGCGAAGCGCTGGAAACCGCGCACAAAATCGACACCATTATTTTTGACAAGACGGGCACGATTACCGAGGGCAAGCCGAAGGTCACGGATGTGCTGCCGGCGGGGGGTATTTCAGCTGACGAATTGCTGCAAATGACGGCTTCCGCAGAAAAGGGGTCGGAACATCCGCTCGGGGACGCCATTGTGTTCGGCGCGCAGGAGGCCGGCCTGGAGTTTTTGAAGGCCGGCGGTTTTAACGCAATTCCCGGGCGTGGCATCGAGGCGACGGCCCGCGGCGTGGCGGTGCTCGCGGGCAACCGAAAATTTATGGACGAACGGGGCATCGCGCTGTCCGGCCTGGAGGGCGCCGCAGGGCGCTTGGCGGAAGATGGCAAGACGCCGATGTACGTGGCGTTTGACGGGGAGCCGGCCGGCATTATCGCGGTCGCCGATGTCGTGAAAGCGTCGAGCAAGGCGGCGATCGAGAGTTTGCGCAAGCTGGGTATCGAAACCTTGATGATCACGGGGGACAACGAAAAAACCGCCGCCGCCATCGCAAGGCAGGTCGGGATCGACAAGGTGCTCGCGGAGGTGCTGCCGCAGGACAAATCAAACGAGGTCAAAGCCCTTCAGGCGGATGGCCGGAAGGTGGCGATGGTCGGCGACGGCATCAACGACGCGCCCGCGCTGGCGCAAGCCGACATCGGGATTGCCATCGGGTCCGGTACCGACGTCGCGATGGAGTCGGCCGACATCGTGCTCATGCGCAGCGATTTGATGGACGTGCCGACCGCAGTTGACCTCAGCAAAAAGACGATCCGCAACATCAAGCAAAACCTGTTTTGGGCATTTGGCTACAACGTCGTCGGAATCCCGATCGCGGCCGGCGCGCTGTACCTGTTCGGAGGCCCGCTGCTCAATCCGATCTTCGCGGCGGCGGCGATGAGCCTAAGCTCGGTGTCGGTGCTCTCAAACGCCCTGCGCCTGAAGCGGTACAAGCCGCTGAACGCGGGCCGGGAGTGAACAGGAAAGACACAACGGGGTCGCGGCGGTCGCGGCGGGCGTGACAGGGAAAGAAAGGTGTGTATTATTATGAAGAAAATGCTTCGAGGGATTGCTTTGGCGGGCACGGGCGCGGCACTTTTGTTTGTGCTCAGCGCTTGCGGCAATCTGGATGTGGTCGCGAAAGAATCCGTCACATCGTTTGAGAAGGTGCTGGACGCCATCCCCGGCCAAGTGTCGGCGGATGAGATGAACGGCGGGTTCTCGCTTTCCGCGCCCGACGGCTCGGCGCGTTTCATCTGGAGCGAAAACTACGCGGCAAGCCCGCTGCACGATGTCATGCTGGAATTGGACGCGCAGCCGTTTTTGGACGCGGGCCTTGACGCGGGCAAGCTGCCCGAAAACTACGCGGTGGCAGGCGGCAAACTGATGGTGGGGGTGAAGCTCGGGGACGACGAGCTGGCCTACAGCGGCGACCCCACGCCGCTCGCCGCGTACGGGCAGATCGTGGAAAAATACCGGGACGCCATCGGGTTCCATACATCGCTCGACCACTTCAATGTCAATCTGGGCGACGGGAACCTGTTCGAGTGGGCCAAGGATTTTCAGGTGAACGCGGCGACAAAGGAGAAGCAGGACAAGGATATCGTGTTTGTGCTGAATCCGGACCCGCTGATTGCGGCGGGCGTCGATCCTGGCGCGGCCACGGGATGGGCCTACGCGCAAGTGACGGTGGACGTGGGCGGAAAGCCGACGGAAGTCTACAAGTTTTTGAAGCCGTTTGATTTGGCTTGATATATAATAAATAGAAAGAAAAAAACAAAAGGAGGAATTTCAAATGGAGAAAACAGTATTGAATGTGGACGGCATGTCCTGTGAACATTGCGTAAGCGCGGTTACAAAGGCGGTGACGGCTCTGCCCGGAATCGTGGGCGTCGCGGTGGATCTGGACGCGAAAACGGTGGCGGTGGAATACGATCCCGCCGCGGTCACGCCGGGGCAGATCGGGGCAGAGATCGAGGACCAGGGGTATGACGTCGTCGCGTGACGCCGCGCGCCCGTGATGGGTATGCCGAAAACAAACAAGACGATCCTCGTGGTGGACGACGAGCCCAAAATCATCGAGGCGGTTTCGTCCTTTCTCGAGAGCAAGGGGTTTGCGGTGCTGTCTGCGGAGAGCGGCAATCAGGCGCTGGAGATTTTTGAGCGGGAAAATATCTCTTTGGCCATACTCGATCTCATGCTGCCGGATGTGAGCGGCGAGGAAGTTTGCCGCAGGATTCGCAGCCGCTCCCGGATGCCGATCATCATGCTGACAGCCAAGCCGGGCGAAAACAGCCTGCTTGCGGGGCTCGGCATCGGGGCGGACGATTACATGACAAAACCGTTCAGCATCAAGGAACTCTACGCGCGCATTGACGCGATCCTGCGGCGGTCAGAGGACGACCTGCGCCCGCTCTTGGCGCGGCGCTCTTTCAACAATGGGGATCTGGCAGTCGACTTTGAGCAGAATGTTTTCAAGAAACGGCAGGCCGCCCTTGCGCTGACGCCGAGCGAAACGAGGATTTTGGCCGCATTGATCAAATACCCCGGCAAGGTATTCAGCCGCAGTGAACTGATCGATATCGCGCTCGGGGAGGATTTTGACGGCTACGATCGGGCGGTCGACAGCCATGTGAAAAACCTGCGGCAAAAAATCGAGGACGACCCGAAAAATCCGAAATACGTCCTGACGGTTCACGGTTTCGGCTACAAATTTGGGGGCGAGGCAAATTGATACGCAGCCTGCGCGCGCAATTGTCGCTCTCCATCCTGGTGGTCGTGCTTTTCACGGTTGCCCTCATCAGCATATTGGCCAATATTTTTGTCAACCGGCAATTTGAGGCCTATATCACGGAGCAAGAGACGGCGCGTTCGGAAAACATCGCCGCCGATCTCGGGGTTCAATACGATGAGCAGGCGCGGGGCTGGGATGCGCAATATCTCCACGCCGTCGGCATGTACGCCCTCTATGACGGTTACATCCTGAAAATCTACAATGAGCTTGGCGAGATGGCATGGGACGCGGAAAACCACGATATGGCTTTGTGCAGCCAGATCATGGTCGACATTTCGGCGCGCATGGAAAAGAGCAATCCCTATGGGGGCTTTTCGGCGCATCAGTATGAACTGGCAAAAAACGGCCGGCCGGCCGGCTCGGTTTCAATCCATTATTATGGCCCGTATTTTTATACGGAAGACGATTTCTATTTTTTGAGCACATTGAATGTGGTCCTGCTTGCCATTGGCGTGATTGCGTCCGTGCTCGCGCTTTGCTTCGGCTGGCTGCTCGCGCGCCGGATCGCGCGGCCCATCGCCAAGACCGCGGGCATCGCGCAGCAGATCGCGCAAGGAAATTATGAAATACGCTTTGAGGGGCACACCAAGACCAAGGAGCTGAATGAATTGGTGGCTTCCGTCAATCAACTTGCGGGCGCCTTGGGCGAGCAGGAACGCCTGAGAGAGCGGCTGACGACGGATGTCGCCCACGAGCTGCGTACGCCGCTGACTGCGATCAGCTCCCATTTGGAGATGATGGCCGAGGGCTTGTGGGAGGCCAGCCCGCAGCGGCTGCAAAGCTGCCTCGACGAGATCGCGCGGCTCGGGAAGCTTGTCTCCGATCTGGAACAGCTGGCCAAAGCGGAAGGGGACAACCTGAAATTGGACAAGGGCCGGATCGACCTGCTTGAGCTTGCAAGGTTTGCCGGCGATCTCATGAAGGGGCCGCTCGACAGCAAGGGCATTTCGTTTTCCGCAGAAGGCGGCCCGTCCGTCGTCAACGCCGACAAGGACAGAATCATGCAGGTGTTCGCCAATCTGCTTTCAAACGCGATCAAGTATACGCAGGAAAACGGAAACATACGCATTGTCGTGGAGGATACCCCTGCGGGCGGCAGCGTCACCATCGAGGACGACGGCATCGGCATACCCGGGCGCGAACAGCATTTGATCTTTGAGCGGTTTTATCGCACCGACCAGTCGCGAAACCGAAAAACCGGCGGCGCGGGCATCGGCCTGGCCATCGTGAAATCGATCTTGCTTGCGCACAGCGGCGCGATCCGTGTGGAAAACGGCAGCCCGCGCGGGAGCCGCTTTATTTTTACGCTGCCCAAATGAGCTTGCGGCTGCGGTGCCCGGCATCGGCATTTGTGCGGACAAATGAAATTTTTATGGTAACTGCTCAGACACCATGCTATTGCAAGCCAATTGCCCGTCATTGCGAGGGAGCGCAGCGACCGCGGCAATCCATTATCCGCTGGATTGCTTCGCTTCGCTCGCAATGACGAAGC
>JAITMX010000198.1 GCA_031290775.1 Eubacteriales Family XIII. Incertae Sedis bacterium | reverse complement strand
CGCACACCTCCGCTGTCCGTTTTCACATTGCCGCTGAAGCGGCGTGAAAAAGGCATCGAGGAGCGCAGGGCTTCAGCCCGTGGCGCTCTACGTCTGACGGTTTGGGTGTGAACTGTAACCTTGGCGGCGGGTTGGCCGCCGCGCGCATAGACACCAGTGGACGAAAGCCATGCAACTTTGTTATACTGGCATTGGCATTGAATTGATTTTAGCAGGCTAAAGGGGTTTTGTGGACTTGATAAAAAATTTCATGGAGGAGGGAAAAGCCGCAGAAGCGCTCAAAGAGCTTGAGTTGCACGAAAAACTGCTGCTTGCGGTCAACAGCGCCGCAGAGACGCTTATCGCCGCAGACGCAACAAAGCCGCGCGAATCCATCCTCAAAAGCATGGCGACGATTGGCGAAACGGTTGAAATCGATCGCATCAACATCTGGCGAAGCGTAAAGCTGGGCGGCGAGCCCCGGTTTTTTTGCGAGATTTCATGGGAAAGCGACGCAATCTCCGAAAAATGCCCGATCGCAAAATTCATCCCAAGCTTCCCTTACCTCAAATCCGATCCAAATCGGCAAAAGGCCATGCAAAGCGGGGACTACCTCAATTTGACCGTTTCCGAATTGCCGCCGGGGGAGCGCGAGGAGTTTGGCCTCACCGACGTCAAGTCGACACTGTTCGTCCCTGTCCATATGCAGGGCGCGTATTGGGGCTTTGCCACATTTGACGATTGCAGGGACGCCTCCCTGTTTTCACAGAATGAAATCAACATACTGAAATCCTGCAGCCTGCTCATGGCAAACTCCCTCGCGCGCAACGAGACGGTTGAAAACCTTGCCAAGTCGCGCGAGGAAGCATTGCGCGGCACAAGGGCAAAGAGCGATTTCCTCGCAAATATGAGCCACGAGATCCGTACGCCGCTCAACGCCGTCATCGGCATGACATCGATTGGCTTGGGCAGCTCCAGCATAGAGCGCAAAGACTACTGTTTCAGCAGAATCGAAGACGCCTCGACACATCTGCTCGGCGTCATCAACGACATCCTTGACATGTCGAAAATCGAAGCGGACAAATTGGAGCTTTCCGCTGTCCTGTTCGAGTTTGAAAAGATGCTCGAGCACGTTGTGGGTGTTTCGACTTTCCGCATCGATGAAAAAGGCCAGCATTTTATGGTTTACCTCGATGAAAAGATGCCGCATATGTTCATCGGCGACGACCAGCGGCTTGCGCAGGTCATCACAAACCTGCTGTCGAACGCTGTCAAGTTTACGCCCATCGGCGGGTCGATCGATATTGATGTGCGCCTGCTCGAAGAAAAGGACGGCGTATGCAAGCTCTGCTTTAAGGTAAAGGATACGGGCATTGGCATCTCTGCCGGGCAAATGGAAAAACTTTTCAGCTCGTTCCAGCAGGCCGACAGCAGCACATCGCGCAATTTTGGAGGCACAGGCCTCGGCCTTGCGATCAGCAAGCGCATCGTGGAATTGATGGGAGGCGAGATCCGGGCCGAGTCTGAGCCGGACAAAGGATCGACATTTATCTTTACGGTCCTGCTGAAACGTGCCGAAAGCGAAGAGGCCAAGTTGCGCGAAAAGCGGTTGGCCGGCGTCAATTTTAAAAATCTGCGAATCCTGTTTGTTGACGACAACAGCGACATACGCGAATACTTCGGCGATATTGCCGGACGCTTTGGCTTCGTCTGCGATTTTGCAAAAGACGGGTATGAGGCGCTCAAGCTTGTCCGGGCAAACAAGCCGTATGACATTTGCTTCATCGACTGGAAGATGCCCGGAATGGACGGGCTTGAGCTGTCAAAAGCGATCCGCGAAACCGGCGACAGCCGGGCGATCATTGTGATGATCTCGGCATATGAATTGGCTGAGGTGGAAACGGCCGCAAAAGAGGCGGGCGTCGATCATTTTCTGCCCAAACCGCTTTTTCCGTCGGCAATCGCAAACCTGATTGCGGAATGCATCGGCGTCAAGGCCGCTACTGCCGATGCGCCGGCGGGCGATGAAGACCCGGCCGCATTTGAAGGGTTTCATGTGCTGCTTGCCGAAGACGTCGAAATCAACCGTGAAATCGTGATGGCGCTCCTTGAGCCGATGTCGCTCGAAATAGAGTGCGCGGTGAACGGCAAGCAAGCGCTCGAAATTTTCAGTAACGACCCGTCCCGCTTTGACCTGATTCTCATGGATGTACAGATGCCCGAGATGGACGGCATTGAAGCGACCCGAAACATCCGTGCGCTTGATGTGCCGAAGGCAAAGGAGATCCCGATCATTGCAATGACGGCAAACGTATTTCGGGAGGATGTCGAGAGCTGTCTCGAAGCCGGCATGAACGAGCATCTCGGAAAACCGATCGACTTCGCCGATGTCCTTTCCGTGCTTCATAAATACCTGCGGAGGGCGGGCTGAAAAGTGCTTGCAAAGAGGATTATCCCTTGTCTGGACGTCCACGCGGGCCGCGTCGTAAAGGGCGTCAATTTTGTCAATATCCAAGACGTGGGGGACCCCGTCGAATGCGCTGTCGAGTACGACAGGCAGGGCGCGGACGAAATCGTTTTTCTCGACATCACGGCGACGTTTGAAGAACGCCGCACGATGGCCGATGTTGTGCGCTTGGCTGCCGAAAAGGTTTTTGTCCCGCTGACCGTCGGCGGCGGTATCCGCACGGTGCAAAATTTCCGCGAAATGCTGCGCGCGGGCGCGGACAAGGTCGCCGTCAACTCGGCGGCCGTGAAAAACCCCGAGCTGATCGGCGAGGCCGCGCAAATCTTTGGCAGCCAATGCGTCGTGCTCGCGATTGACGCAAAATTGGAGGGCAGGGATCCTGATACCGGCGCGGAAAAATACAATGTATATGTGGCGGGCGGCCGCACCGGCACCGGCATCGATTTGATCCAGTGGGCGCGGCGCGGATATGAACTCGGGGCCGGCGAGATCCTGCTGACCTCGATGGATACGGATGGCACGAAAGGGGGCTTTGACCACGCGATGCTGCGCGCGGTCTGCGCTGCCGTGGGCATCCCCGTCATCGCTTCGGGCGGCGGCGGCAGCCTCGCTTCTTTTGCCGACGTTTTTGAGGAAACCCCCGCCGACGCGGCGCTCGCCGCTTCAATCTTCCATTACGGGGAGTACACCGTGGACGACGTCAAGAGCGAGCTGCGCGCGCGCCACATCCCCGTGCGCTGAGCTTGCCCCCGCACCCATCCCGATCCTATGAATCTTTCCGTGAAGCTCATCGAATACGGCGAAATCGACTCCACGAATGAAGAGGCAAAGCGGCTTGCCCGCGCGGCGGCGGGCGGCGGCGGCGGTGGCCTGCCGGAGCTTTACGGCACAGTCGTCACGGCGCGCCGGCAGAGCGCCGGCCGCGGCCGCAGGGGGCGTGATTTTCTGTCGCCCGGCGGAGACAGCGTCTACGCGAGTTTCATCCTTGAGCCTTTGGGGCGTACGCCGGGGGCCGGGGCGCAGATGATCACGGCCTCCGCAGCGGTTGCTGTTTGCCTGGCGCTTGAAAAAACGGCCTTGTGCAAGCCCAAAATCAAATGGGTCAACGATGTGCTTTTGGACGGCAAAAAGGTCTGCGGTATTTTGGCCGAATCCGTAAAGCATGCCGTCATTCTCGGGATCGGCGTCAACATCAATCTGAAAGACGGGGACCTGCCGGAGGATTTGCGCGGCGCCGCAGGGTCGGTGAGCATGGACACGGAAACGAGGGGGCGCTTTTTTGACGCCCTGTCGGAGGAGGTTTTTCGTTGCGCCGCCGAAGCGGACAGCGCGGACGAAGCCGCGCAATCCCGGCTCATCGACGAGTACAGGTCGCGTTCCATGCTCACCGGCTGTTCTGTCTTTGTCCTGCGCGGCGAAAGCAAAACCCCCGCCGCCGCAGTCGGGATCGCGGACGATGGGGGGTTGGTTGTCGAGTATGGGGACGGCCGGCGCGAGACGCTGCGCTCAGGCGAGGTCAGCGTCCGGCTGTCTTAGCTAGCCTGTTTGATGAAACTGCTTTAGGTTGCCCGTCTTTTGCATGCGGCCGCGCAGAAGGCCGTCAATCTCGCCCGGTTCGACGCCCAGCTCGCAGAGCATCACGGCAAGATGGTAGAGCAGGTCGCCGACTTCGCCTTTCAGCGCCTCGCGCGCCCCCCCCGCCTCCGGGCCTTTTGCGCCCGCCAGGTTTTTTGCCGCGATGATCGTCTCGGACGTTTCCTCGCCGACCTTTTTTAATATTTTGTCCAAGCCCGCGCCGAAAAGATAGGCCGTATAGGAGCCTTCCTCCCGTTCGGCCCGCCGCTGTTCGACGATTTCATACAGATCTTTCAATAAGTCCGGCATTTTGCCCTCCTTTGCTTCATTCGCTTCATTCGCTCCATCCTGCGTTGCGTCGGCTATCCTTTCCCGCCGCGGCTGTCTTCATAGATCGGTTTCGCAAAAAAACAGGTGGGGGCGCCCGTGTGGCAGGCCGGGCCCGTCTGCTCGACTTTCACAAGCAGCGTGTCATCGTCGCAATCGCCCGTGATGCTGGCCACGCGCTGCACATGGCCGGACTCCTCGCCTTTTTGCCAGAGGCGCTGCCTCGACCGGCTGAAAAACCATGTGTAGCCGGTTTCGAGCGTCTTTGCGAGCGATTCCTCATTCATATAGGCGAGCATGAGCACTTCGCCGGTACGCGCTTCCTGCACGATGGCCGGGATGAGTTCCTGCTTCTTGAAAAATGCCGCGAGCGCTGTCTTGTCCACAGAATATCTATTCTCCTTTTGTTAATTTTCCGCCTTTGTTGATTATACCCTTATATCCGCCCGTTAAACAAGCAAGCCGTTGCGGCAACAATCCCCTTTGTTGCGCCTTTGTTGCAGTCCTTGGCGGCGGGGGTGTGAACTGCAGCATCCCTTTCGTCCGGCCGCGATTGACACATACTTTATAAATATGTTATATATGTTTTAGGCATATCTGTTATTTATTGCCCCGTTGCGGCGCAATAACGTATCCTTTGGAGGAAGAAATGGCTCGATATGGCATGTTGATCGATTTGGAACGTTGCACGGGATGCTATTCCTGTGTGGTTTCCTGCAAGCAGTATTTTGGGACGCGGCCCGGCGTGGATTACAATCAGGGGCGTTTTGTCGAATGGGGCGAATATCCGGACGCGCACCGGCGCTATGTTTCCACGATGTGCAACCACTGCGAACACCCGCCGTGCTTGGAAAGCTGCAAATTCGGCGCGACATACAAGGCCGCGGAAGGCCCCGTCCTGACGCACCCCGAAAAATGCACCGGCTGCGGGGAATGCGTGAAGGCCTGCCCGTACGGGCAGCGATTTTTGACGACCTCGGACGAGACGTATTTTCCGGGCGCGCCGATCCCAAGCGAACAGGCAAGCGCGGTGCGCATCGGGAAAGCCGAGAAATGCACACTGTGCCAGGACCGGCTCGCACAAGGGCAGGAACCCATTTGTGTCGCGCTCTGTCCGGGGGCATGCCGCATCTTCGGCGACCTCGAAGACCCGGAGAGCGAACTCAATTATTACATCAAATTGATGGGGGCCATCAAAATCGAAGGGACGTCGCTCTACTATGTATTGCCCGACGGGATGGATCTCGCGATCCTTCCGCAGGGGTATTCAGCAGAGACCGGCGCGCTCACGCCGACAACGGAAGCAAATCGGACGGGGCCGAAGAAGACGCCGGAGGATCCCGATTACCGTGCGCTCATGGATGGGCTGATCAAGGCGCGCGACATCATTCGCAAAAATACAGACGATGCGCCCGATATCGGCGGCGAATACCGCTATTCGTATTGCGCGCAGTGCAACCAGATGCCGCGTTGCGGGGTCAAAGCGGTCGTGAAGGACGGCAAACTGCTGCGCATCGAGCGGCGCGAGGAATTCGGCAATGAAGTCCTTTGCGCGATGGGGGGCGCGTCCGTCCAGGATCTGTACGCGCCCGACCGCGTGCTCTATCCGCTCAGGCGCACCAACCCAAAGGGCGAGCGCAGCCAATGGGAACGCATCACATGGGATGAGGCATTGTCCGAAATCGCGGAAAAGCTTAACGGGGTAAAAGAAAAATACGGGCCGGAAAAAGTCCTCTTCTACGTTGGGGACCCGAAAGAGCCCAGATCCGTGCTGCAGCGCCTGGCCTACAGTTTCGGCTCCCCGAGCTTCGGCACAGAAAGCTCCAACTGCAATACGGCGGCGGAGCTCGCCGTCCGCCTCGTTTTCGGCACAAAGACGCGGGCGGTCATCCCGTTGACGCAGGGCAATGTGCCGGACATCAACGACACAAAGGTCGCTTTCATCTGGGCGAACAACCCCGGCGTCTCCGGCACGCCGATGTACGACAAATTGAAGACCACGCGCGAATTCAGCGATATCAAATACATCGTCGTCGATCCGCGCATCACGTCGACCACCGAAAATTTCGCGGATATCCATCTTCCGATCCGCTCCGGCACAGACGGCGCACTCGCTCTTTTTTTCGGAAACCACCTGATCCGCCATGATGCCTACGACAAGGGGTTTGTCGAAAAATGGGCGCACGGGTTTGAAGAATACAAAGAATTATGCGCCCTGTATGATGTCGGCAAAACGGCTGGAATTTGCGGCGTGCCAAAAGAGCTTTTGCTGGAAGCCGCCGATTTGATCGTGGAAAAGGGCGCGCCCATCTCCATCAAAAGCTCCGGCGCCAATACGCACCACACAAACGGCGTGAACAATTACCGCGCGATCATGCTGCTTTTGCCGTTGACGGGCAGCTTGGATGTGGACGGGGGGATGCTGATTCCCAACGAGCCGCTGAATATGGATATGTGGGGGGCGACCTATCCCTTTTCGCGCGTCCACGAGCTGCTCCCGGGGCTCAGCCACCTGCGGGCGGACAAAAAGTACTTCCCGGTGTGGGCGGATACCGACTGGGACGGCAGCATGCAGATGAACCCGCTGCCCGAGTATGTCCGGGACGGCGAGATCCGCGCTGCGTTTATGCTTGGCTGCAACGCCATCATCTGGCCGCAGTCCCATGAATATCAGGAAGCGTTCAAAAATATGGAGTTTGCCGTGGCGGCGGATTTCCGGGACAACCCTTGGACGCACGACTATGTCGACATGCTGCTCCCTGCGGCCATGTCGTTTGAGCGCGCCGCGCCGCTCAGCACGGCCGGGCGCAAGCTGTTCCTGCGCGAACCCATCGTCGAGCCGGCGGGCGAGGCGCGCAGCGACTACCGGATTGTATGCGATGTCGCTGCCGCGCTTGGGTACGGCGATCTTTTCTGGGGCGGCGGGCCAAGTGCGGAGGAGGCGTGCCTTCGCGAGATCCTGCGGACAGTCGGGGGGTCGAAAGAGGTCACGCTTGAAATGCTGCGCGAGGCTTCGCCTGATGGCGTCGCAATCCCGCTGAAAAAGGGCATGAAATACAAAAAATGGGAGCTTGGCCTGCTGCGCGAGGACGGAAAACCCGGATTTTCAACGCCCTCCGGCAAGGTGGAATTTGCCTCCGAAATCCTGCGGGCGCACGGGATGGATCCCTTGCCGGTCTATCTTGAACCGAAGCACAGCCCGGTCTCGACGCCGGAAATAGCAAGCGATTTCCCGCTCATCATCAGCGCGGGCGCGCGCGTGCCGTTTTATTCCAACTCGGAGCACCGCGACCTGCCTTGGCTCAGGCGCTTTATGCCGGAACCTGTCGTGAAGCTCGCGAAGCAGGACGCGGCGGCGCGTGGGCTGAAGGATGGGGATGCCGTGCGAATCACGTCCCATGTCAACCCCGAAGGCATCGTCATGAAGCTCGTCATCACAAACACCGTCCGCCCGGGCATGGTCGACATCCTGCACGGATGGGCCGAGGCAAACGCCAACGAGCTGCTGCCGCGCGTGTTCGACCCCATCAGCGGGTTTTCGGCATACAAAGAGGGGCTTTGCGAAGTCAAAAAAGAAGCGTAGGCAGAAGAAGCGCCGGCAAATCTCAATACCCTGAAATAGCGGACAGCGCCGCCGATCCGTCGCCATGCCAAATGCCGCCATGGTAGCAGTAGATGGTGCGGATGTCAAAACGCGCTGCGGCGGCAGCGAGGCTGCGTTTGGCGAGCGCCGGGTCAAACGTGAACTTTTCGGGCGGCACGGGATTGCCTGCGCCGTCAAGCGACAATGAATCCCCCGCGATGAATGCTTTCTCTGAAGCGACGTACAGGGATAGGTTGCCGGGCATATGCCCCTCCATAAAAACGATTTCCGTGCCGCCGCACCAAGGGAAAACATCGCCATCCGACACGATGCTGCCAATTTCCGCCCTCTCCACCTCCGGCCAAAGCCCTGCGGGCGCCGGCGTCCTTTTCCGTGTCTCCGCCGGAAGCTTTGCATACGCCTCTTCCTCCGCAATCAGGCGCATCGGTTTTGCGCTTCCGTCAATGCCGGGGGCCTGCGCTGCCGACGCGTATACGCGCGCGCGCGGGGCCGCGCGCTTGACCGCGGCCAAAGAGCCGATATGGTCCTGGTCCTGATGCGTGGCCACGATGCCGGTCAGATCGCCGATCCGGAGCCCTGCGCCTTGAAAGGCCGCCTCGATCACGGGGTAGATCCCCGGCGTCCCGGCATCGACCAATACCAAATCACGGCCATCCTCCAACACGACCGTGTCCATCCGGAAATCACGGCTTCCCTCATAGTTTTTTATTTCAAATACAAGCGGTATGATTCTGCCCATATCGTTACGCCCCTTTTTGCGCGGCAAGCGGCGCGGCAGGCGCGGCAGGCGCGGCACTTGCCGACGCCGGAAGCGGAACCGTGCGGATTGCAGAGGCGGGGCATGCCGTTTCGCAGATTCCGCAGCCCCAGCACAGTGAAGGGTCAAAGCCGATCCGCCCGCCCGCGCCGCGGGAAAACGCGCCAAAATGGCAGCGTTTCGCGCAGAGCCCGCAGTTCACGCACTTTTCCGCGTCAAACGCGGCGACATAGGGCACGCGGGGCCACAGGCCTTTTGAACCGAGGATGCCCGCGCCCCTGAACTCATAACAGCAGCAGGTATCGCAATTGCAAATATGCCCGCTCCTGTCCACCGTATGCATGAGCCCTTCCTTGTCGGCCGCGCGCATCAGTTCATTCAATTCGCCCAATGTCACCTCGCGCCCGTAGCCGCGGTCCCACTGGGTGTTGGCGCCCCGGTTGTTGGCGACGCAGGTGTCGCGGGAAAAATCGCAAAGATTCGCCGTCGTCCGGCAGTTGCAGGGGACGACATAATAGGGAGACTGTTTTTCCTCGTAGATATCGGCAATCTCTTTGATTGCGGTTTCGATCGGCATGACGGCATCCCTGTGGAACCGGTCCCCTTGCTCCTCAATCCGCTGCTTCATGAGCTCGGCAAACGCCTCTACGTACCAGACGTCGATCTTTGCCCGCTCGCCCTCGGGAATGGTACGCCAGGCTTCCTGTTCATATTGCGTGAAATAACCGAGCCGGTCATACAGCGTCGCGGGCATATACAATTCATTGTTTTCGCGCGACTTGTGGATGTTGGCGCGGTGGTACGCGGATGCGAGCCTGCGCGCCGCTTCCTCCGGGGATATGCCAAAATGGCCGGCAACCTCCGCGGCGCTTTTGGGCCTGCCGGCAAGGAAGCGGATCAAAGCCTCTTCTTCTTCCGTGACTATTTTGTACGCCCAAGGCTTCACGAGCTCCGGTGTTTCGTAAATTTTGTGAAAAGCTTCTTCGATATTTCTCCCTGCCAACTTGTCCGGCATTTGGATTCCTCCCTTAATGGAGTTGCCACAACGAGCATCGCGAGTTGATGGAACTCCTTATGCACAGTTTCCCAAAATCTACGATTTTGCCGGAAACCCCTGCAATGGAGTTGCCACAACGAGCATCGCGAGTTGATGGAACTCCTTATGCACAGTTTCCCAAAATCTACGATTTTGCCGGAAACCCCTGCTTAATCAGCGTTTCCCAAATGAAGTATGCTATGGATGCGCCCGTTTTGTCAAATAGCGTTCGGCCTTTCCGAGGCCAAAGTTCAACGCAAAAGCAAGCCCCGAGGAAAGGATGACGCCCCAAACGATTTTCACCGGGTAGAGATTGTTTATGCCCTCAAAGAGAAGATCCCCAATGCCGCCGCTGTGGATCGTCGAAGCAATTGCCGCCAGCCCGACGGATGCGATTGTCGCAATCCGGATGCCCGACAGGAACACCGGCGCCGCGAGCGGGAACTGTATCCGAAACAGGATTTCGGCTTTCCCGAGCCCCATGCCACGGCTTGCCTCGAGTACAGAGCTTTCGACCGAGGAAAACCCGGCCGTCACGCTGCGCAGCAGAATGTACTGCGCATATATCGAAATCGCAATCACCGCTGTTTTCATGCCAAGCCCCGTAAAGCGCAGCAGGATTGCAAACATCGCAAGGCTCGGCACCGCGTAGAGCACGCTGAACAGGCCGATTACAAAAGCGGAAGCGATTTTGCTGTGCGTCAAGAGGTATCCAATTGGAATCGCAAAACAAATCGATATCCCAAGCACGATGCCGACAATCTCCAGATGCTGAAGCAACAGCTCCAGCATCCGGCCCCAATGTTTGGTTGCATACGTGAAAAACCCTGTCATGATCCGCCGCTACTTGATGTTTTCTTCGTAATAGGCGCGGGCCACGTCTTCGACTTCCTCGTGCCGCGTCACGACATCGGCGTTGAGCTGGATCTGCTTTTCCGTGCTGAGCGTCTTCGTGATCTTGTTGATGATGTCCTCGATGTCCGGGTATTTGTCGAGCGCCTCCTGCTTGACGATCGGCACGAGATTGTAAGGCGGCCAAACCTGTTTGTCGTCGGCGAGCGACACAAGGTTTTCATCCTCAAGCTCGGGGTCTGTCGTATACCCTATCGTCAAGTCCCCCTCGTCGCTGAGCAGCACCTGATAGGTGAGTTTGCCGCTGTAGATCGTCGCGTCTTTGAAATTGAACGGGCCGTAAGTCGCTTCCAAGGCCGGCAGGATGTCGGGCCTGTCGTTCCAGTCCCAGCCCTGCGCCGCGCGGATTTCCCCGGAAACCGCCTGCAGATCCGAGAATGTTTTGAGCCCGAGCCCATCCGCGGTTTTTTTGCTCACGACAAGCGTATAGGTGTTGTTGACGCTCGACGGCTCCAGCCATTTGATATTGTAGGTTTCCGCGTACTTCTCTTTGACCGTGTCGTACGCTTCCTGCGTATCGAAGATGGGGTCGAGGTGCAGGATGCGCGTCAGCCCGGTGTTTGTGTACTCCGGATACAGGTCGATCTCCCCGGTTTCGATCGCGGCTTGCAGGACATCGCCTTCCAAATTGTCGATATAGCTCACTTTGTACCCACTGTCTTCCAATGCGTACTGAATGATACGCGCGACAATCTGGTTTTCAGCAAAGTTTTTTGAGCCGACCGTGATCGATTTGTCGCCTGCTCCCTGATTTCCGCTGTCCGCGGACGGCTCTTGCGGCGCCGGGGCCGGTTCCGCGCTCGATCCATTTGAAGCGCTGCCGGAACCCGAGCATCCCGCCAGCGCCGCGGCAGCCAGCACAATCGCGAGCGCCAATGCCAATAACGAATACTTCCTGTTTGTTTTATTGAATTTCATGATACGATTCTCCTTTTTTCTGAAACATAGCAGCAACTCATGCAATTTGATAGCGGATCAACCGCCTTTGCAGCAAAGAAAAGATAAAGTCAACGATGAGCGCGATTGCGGCAACCGTCAGGCTGCCGGCGAGCATGATGACAGAATTCATATTCGTGATGCCGACGATGACAAATTCGCCCAGCCCCCCTGCGCCGATATAGGCAGCGACCGTCGTCGTAGCGATGATATCGACGGAGCTTGTCCGGAGGCCGGAAAAGATCAGCGGCAACGCCAGCGGCGTTTCGACCCGCCAGAGGATTTCGCGCTCCGTGAGCCCCATCGCGGTCGCGTTTTCCAAAATGGCTTCGTCGATCTGCGAATACCCCGTATAGGTATTGATCAGGATCGTCGGCAGCGCGTGCACGATGAGCGCGATCATGGCGGGCAAAAACCCGACGCCGAGAATGGGAATGAACACCATCAAGAGGGCAAGGCTCGGTATCATCTTCAGCGCGCTGAAAATATTGAGGGCCCACGCGGAAAAAATCGGCCTTTTCGCGCTGGCCATCCCAAGCGGCACGCCGATGGCGACGCTGATCAGCAAGACGATGACGAAAAGAAGCAAATGCCTTTGAATGGCCGCAAGGAAGGCTGCTTGATGCGTGTCGATATATTCGAGCGTCCCCAAAAGGAGCGTGTCCAATCCCGGCTTAGACAAAATACTCTGCCCCCTCCGTGCGAAGCGAGGCGATCGACTGAAGGCTGTTCCACAAAATCGACCCCTCGATACGCCCTTGGGCGTCCTCCACATAAATCTGCGGCGCCCCCGTTTCCATGAACTTTCCAAGTACGGCGCTGAGCGGCGCGTTCGCAAGGACGCGCGGGACACGGCCGTCCGGCGTGACCTGCACGGGTGTGGAAATCGAGTCCGCGCGCAGCACCTTGAGCTTTTCTATGATGTCCTCCGACGCGACCAATTTTGCGACATAGCCATTTGCGGGATGGAACAGAATATTGTACGGCGTATCATACTGCTGCACGCGCCCCTCATTCATGATGATGACCTTGTCGCCGAGCCTGAAAGCTTCATGCAGGTCGTGTGTCACGAAAAGAACCGTCTTGCCGGTCTTTCGATGGATTGCCAAAAGCTCGTCCTGCAAAACCTGCCGCGTGATGGCATCGATTGCGCCGAAGGGCTCGTCCATCAGCATGATCTCCGGATCCGCCGCCAACGCGCGCGCCAAGCCGACGCGTTGCTGCTGGCCGCCCGAAAGCTGGGAGGGGTAGCGGTCTTTATAAATGGCCGGCTCCAAATGGACGAGGGACAAAAGCTCCGACGCGCGCGCCGCAATCCTGTCTTTGCCCCAATGCAGGCTTTTCGGGACGACCGCAATGTTTTCGGCCACTGTCATATGCGGGAATAGGCCAATCTGCTGGATGACATAGCCGATTTTTTTACGGTATGCCTCTACTTTCAGATCGTGGATGTTTTGGCCTTCAAAAAAGATATTGCCGTCCGTCAGCTCGTGGATTCGGTTGATCATTTTGAGCAATGTCGTTTTGCCGCTGCCGGACGTCCCCATGATCGTAATGAAGTCGCCTCGGCTGACATCAATGCTCACATGGTCTACCGCATATGCCTGTGCATTTTTGAATTGCTTCGATACGCCCCGTATCTCAATGATCTTCCCGGCCACTTCTTCTCCCATTTGGTTGGCGGCAGAAACGATATATGCCGCTGCCCTCGCCCTGAAAACATTAGATTTAGAATAACATATATAATATATATGTTAAGTATATTAAAGATTATATTTTCTTGGGGTGCTTTTGTCAAGGCAAAGTTCGGAGCTTGTGGTTGACTTGTGGTTGACCGCAAACGCGTTGTGGCGGGAAAGCCCGATGTGCGCAGCGTGACCGTGCCGGAGCATGAGAGGAAACAGTTTGGCTTGCGCAACAACAGTTGGCGGCCTTGCGTCGTGCTTAAGGTATTTTATCACAAATTCACGCGCCGTCCCATTGGTGGCTGTCCATGTCCACGCGCCCGTCGGGCAGGAAGGCTACGCCTTCCTCGACCAGCCTCGCCCTGCGGAGGAGCGCGCAGACGCCGCCGGACACGGAACCGTCCGCCGTGACCACGCGCTGCCACGGCAGATGCTCGGGGCAGGAGCTCATGGCCCAGCCGACCTCGCGGGCCGCCTGCGGGCGGCCGAGCATACACGCGATCTGCCCGTAGGAAACCACTTTCCGCTCGGGGATTCGCGCAACAACCCGATAAACTTGTTCAAAGAATGAATCCGCCATACGCCCATTATACCCGAAATTCGATTCGTGAAGGCGTTCCGCCGCGAGTGATGATTTTATCCATCTATGTTATGATAAACTCATTCAGGGTTTTGCGGGCGGAACGGGAGGATGGAGATGATCGGAAAATTGTTGGAAGAGGGCGCGGCCGTCTTGCGCGAAAAGCACATTGACTTTGCCGGCAGGGCGGAAACGGGCAGCGCGGTGCGGATGGCGCGTGAATATTTTGATTCCCTCGCAATAGAAGCCCGCGTGATCGACAGCGTGGAAGCATCGACGGAAACGGCCTTTTTCGGGCACACATTCGCTTCCCCCATTATGCCGGCGGCGCTGTCCGGGCTTGGCGGCGTATGGCCGAACGGAATGGCCGAGGTCGCGAAAGCCGCAGCGGCGGCGCGGGTGATGATGTGGGCGGGCATCGGCACGGACGAGGAGCTTGCGCAGATCGCGCAGGCCGGCGCGCGGACCGTGAAGATTATCAAGCCCTACGCGGACCACGACATTATTTTTGACAAGATGAAGCAAGCCGAAAAGCTCGGGGCCCTTGCCGTAGGGATGGATACCATCTTCGGCTACGGCGGCAAAAAGGGGGATACGCTCATACAGCCCAAACCCCTGCGCCCCAAGACGAGCGCCGATCTGAAAGCTTTCATTGGCGCGACCGGCCTGCCGTTCATCGTCAAAGGCGTTTTGAGCGCGAGGGACGCGGAGAAAGCGGCGGCGGCGGGCGCGGCGGCAATCGTCGTATCGGGCCATGCCGGTTCCGTGCTTGACTATGCGGTGCCTCCGTTGAGGGTTCTCCCCGATATCGCAAAGGCAGTCGGACGGGGGATTCCCATCCTGATTGACGGCGGTTTTACGCGCGGCACCGACGTGTTCAAGGCGCTCGCGCTCGGCGCGGACGGCGTCCTCGTCGGGCGGGCGCTCATTTGCGGGCTTGCGGCAGGCGGCGCGGAGGGCGCGCGCAAATTGCTCGAAGGGATGAATGAAGAGCTCCGGCGCGTGATGAGCCTCACCGGGTCGCCCGATGTGAAAAACATCGACCCGTCGGTCGTTTGGAAAATGCAAGGTTCAGGGCCCGATCATTTTTGGCCGCAATAAAACGGGGGTGACTGCCCAGACCTGTTTCGTCATTGCGAGCGAAGCGAAGCAATCCAGCGGATAATGGATTGCTTCGGTTGCTGCGCACCCTCAGTCACTTTCACAAAATCAAAGATTTTGGCCTGTACCCGCCAAGGGTGAAAG
>JAITMX010000131.1 GCA_031290775.1 Eubacteriales Family XIII. Incertae Sedis bacterium | reverse complement strand
CTGCGCGGCGAGCCTTATCACAAATAACGGGGCGCATCGGGAAAGTCATCATCTGCGAGCGTTTCAAAATCTTCGGGGTGCAGTTCGCCCGGCAGGCCGCTGCCCTCATCCCCCGACTCGTAATACTCCGCGCGCAGGAAAGCGGGGACTTCGCTTTTATCCCCATGCACTTCGATTTTTTTCAACGTATCCATATAGGTGGAAAGTTTGCCGATGCGCGCGAAATAGCAGGAACTCGTCCCCTTTTTCTGTACTTCGAGCAGGCCGCCGATGACGAGTTTGGAAAGATGCTGGGAGACCGTCGCCTGCGAATAGTCAAAGGCAATCACGAGATCTTTGTTGGTCACGATACGCCGCGCGAAGTTTTCCGCCCAAATATGGCGCAGCATCCGGATGCGCACCGGGTGCGCCAGCGCATCGGATATTTTTGCGGCCGCGAGGACATCCTCATCGTTCAGCGCTGCATCGAGCGGCGCGTTTTTTCGGATTCTCAAGTTTCACCCTCTTCTCAAAATAAGAAAAATTCATCTATCGTATATAGACAATGAATAATATAATATCGAACTTTGATAAAGTCAAGCAGCAAATAATTTCATTCAAATAATTTCACTCAGCCTCCCGTCCCCCTCTGCGCAAATATGTTAAAATTACGTTTATGGTGGAGTGGCTGATCAAACGTTTTGTAATTGGCAAGTGCGGGCCCGACGAGCCTTTGCGGAGGCTTCGGTGCGGCCGGCTTTCGGGTGCGGTCGGCATGTCGTTCAACATCGCGCTCGGCCTCGTGAAAGTCTTTATAGGCATAGCCACGGGCAGCGTCGCCGTCATGGCGGACGCCGTCAACAACCTTTCGGACGCTGCCGCCTCCATCGTCACGCTCCTTGGCTTTTCGCTTGCGGGCAAGAAAAGCGACGCCGAGCACCCTTTCGGGCACGCGCGGTACGAATATATGACGGGCGTCATTGTTTCTGCCATGGTCATCGTCGTCGGCTTCGAGCTGATCACGGCAGCTTACGGGAAAATAATGAACCCGGCCGCGCTTTCGCCGGGCGCCGTTTCGATTGTTTTGCTTTTTATTATGATTTTTGCCAAGCTCTGGCTTTACCGCTTCAACCTGAAACTCAGCCGGCTGATCGGCAGCGCTTCGCTCAAAGCGACGGGCATTGACAGCCGCAACGACGCGATTTCGACAGCCGCCGCGCTCGGCGCGATCTTGCTGCACAAAGCGGCGGGCGTAAACATCGACGGTTATGTCGGGCTTGCCGTCGGCGTATTCATTATTTATTCCGGGCTCAATATGGTCAAGGAGACCGCCGGGCCGCTGCTCGGGCAAAGCCCGGACCCCAAGGCCGTGAGGGAAATCGCCGAGCTGGTGCTCGGGCACGAGGGGGTGCTTGGCATCCACGACCTCATCGTGCACGACTACGGGCCGGGGCATGTTTTCGCGTCGGTGCACATCGAAGTCGATTCGCTCGAGGACATTTTCAAATCGCACGCGCTCGTGGACGACATCGAAAAGAGGGCGCAGGAGCAGCTCAGGGTGCTGCTCGTCGGCCATATGGACCCGCTCGACACGCAAAACCCGAAAGTGAAGGAGCTCAACGCGGCGCTGAAAGAGGCGCTTTTGCGGATCGAGGGCGTGAGGGGCTTTCACGACTTGCGCGTTGTGACGGGGGCGGGGCACACCAATGTAATCTTTGACATCGTCGTCGCGCACAAGGATTCGGAGCGCACGTTTGAGCGGGTGAAAAAGCGCGCGCAGGAAGCGCTCGCCGCAATCGATCCCGGATATGTCGCCGTCGTCAACTGCGACCTCGACTACGGCGCCCGCACGGAGGCATAGCGCTCGGAAACATAGCCTGCCAAATTTTTTAACCATGCCCCTTGACAAGCCCGTTGTATCTGATATCATTTTGATATCATAATAATATCGCATACCGTACAAGGGCCATATCCATGGCACGCAAACAGGGAGGCAGACAAGGAGGACATCAATGGAAACAAACAACACGGCCGCGACAGCCATTCAAAACGAAATATCGCAAACAGAGGAGAAAAAGGCGCCTGCGGCGCCGGGGATGCCCCTGCTCATTTTGGCCATCGTGCTCGCGGCGCTGTCGGTATTTGCGCTCGTGAAAGGGGCCTCTATCATGAACGCAAACGCTTTTGCGCGCACGGATGCCGTCTCTTCGCAGACCGGCGCCGTCCTGATTGCGGTGTTTTGCGTGATATGGGCCTTTATTTGTTTCATCATGCCGGGCCTGCGCATCCTCAAGCCCAACGAAGCCTTTGTGCTCACGATTTTCGGCAAATACTACGGCAGCCTGAAGGGCGCCGGCTTTTACTTTGTAAACCCTTTCGCGGTCGCGACGGGGCCGCGCGGCCAGGAGCAGGCCATCGCCGCGCAAAAACGGGCCGCGTGGCAGATCGCGGCCGGGGCGTCCGGCGCGCAGCAGCAAAAAACACAGCCCGTCTCGCGCAAGATCTCCCTGAAGGCGATGACGCTGAACAATGAAAAACAAAAGATCAACGACTTGATGGGCAATCCGATCGAGATCGGCATCGTCGTCATCTGGCGCGTCGTCAATACCGCAAAAGCGGTATTCAGCGTAGACGATTACGAGGCTTTCCTCTCGACGCAATGCGACAGCGCGCTGCGAAACATCGTGCGCCTTTACCCCTACGATGTGCCGGGCGAGGAAGACGAGCTCTCGCTGCGCGGCAGCAGCCAGGAGATTTCGGAAAAACTCAAGGCCGCGATACAGGAAAAACTCGATGTGGCCGGGATCGAAATCATGGAGGCCCGAATCACGCACCTTGCTTATTCCCCGGAAATCGCCGCGGCGATGCTGCAGCGGCAGCAGGCTTCCGCAATCGTCGACGCGCGCACGCTCATCGTGAAAGGCGCCGTCGGCATGGTCGAGCAAGCCCTGCGCGAACTGAGCGATAATGGAATCGTGGACCTCGACGAGGAGCGCAAGGCCGCGATGGTGAGCAATTTGCTCGTCGTGCTCTGCGGCAACAAGGACGCGCAGCCCATCGTGAACAGCGGCTCGCTATATTAAAACCAAGGAAGCGTTCAGAAACGCACGAAACCCGGATGGAAAAGAACAGCGCCGAAACAAAGAAAAAGCAAATCCCGCTGAGGCTCTCGGACAGGCTCTATGCAGAGATCGCGGCTTGGGCCGAGGATGAGTTCCGCTCGGTCAACGGGCAGATCGAATACCTGCTGTCCGAATGCGCGAGAAAACGCAAGCAGCGGAAATAAGAAAACGGAGAGGCGGGAAAGCCCAAAACGATATGATAGAAGTGAAAAACCTGACAAAATGCTTTGGCGAGAAACGCGCGGTCGACGAGCTTTCGTTCACAGTCCGCGCCGGCGTTGCCTACGGCTTTCTCGGGCGCAACGGCGCGGGCAAGACAACGACGATCCGCATCCTCATGAATGTGTTTCGCGAGGACTCGGGCGAAGCGCTGTTTGACGGCGTGCCCGCGCACAAGGAAAGCAAGCGCATCGGCTACCTGCCGGAAGAACGCGGGCTCTACGCAAAGCGCGGCGTGCTTGAGCAGCTTGTCTACTTTGGCATGCTGAAAGGGATGGGCCGCCGCCATGCCGAAGACGAAGCCCATGCCAAACTCGGGGAGATGGAGGCAAGCGAGTACACGCACAAAAAACTCGAAACGCTTTCCAAGGGCAACCAGCAAAAAATCCAGCTCGCGATCGCGCTGTTCGGCGACCCCGACGTCATCATTCTCGACGAGCCGTTTTCCGGCCTCGACCCGATCAACGCGCAGGTCCTGAAAAACGCCGTGCGCCGGCAGGTAGAGGAAGGCCGGACCGTGATTTTTTCCAGCCACCAAATGGCGCAGGTCGAAGCCTTTTGCGACGACATCTGCATCATCGACAACGGCCGCGCCGTGCTCGAAGGCAATCTGGCGGATATCAAGCGGTCCTACCCCAGAGACCTGCTCTATGTCGAGGCGGAAAAGGGGGCGGCCGGGATGTCAAGCAAACCGCTTGACATCCTGCTGCGCGAACAGGCATACGTCGAGGGCGCCGCCGCCAAGGGGGAGGGCTACGTCGTCAAGCTCACAGGCCCGGCAAAGCGAAGCCTGCTATTGCGCACGCTCGAAGAAGCGGACGCGCGCGTCGACAGCTTCTATGTCATCGAGCCGACGCTCGAACAGATCTTTGTCGAAAAGGTCGGCGATGCCGGCGGCGGCAGCGGCGGCGATCCGCAGGGCAGCGCAGAGGCGGAGCAGGCGCCAGGGAAAGGGCCGCGCAAAAAAGGCCGCAGCCTGTTTAAAGACAAAAGGGGACGGTTCATTTGAAGACAAAAGGGGACGGTTCATTTGTCTTGCAGACGAGAATGAGAAAGAGTAGGCCGCGCAAATGAAAAATGTTTTCAAGACAAAAGGGGACGGTTCATTTGTCTTGCAGACGAGAATGAGAAAGAGGGGGGCCGCGCAAATGAAAAATGTTTTCAATGTCATGCGTTTTGAATACAAGGGCTTTGTCAGCGCAAAGTCCTTCCGGGTCATCACGATCGTCTTTGTCGTCTGCATCATCGCCGCGATGAGCCTCCCGCAGCTCATCGGCGTGTTTCGGGACGCGGGCATCGGCGGCGAAAAAAGCGGCAAGGACAAGGCCGCGCTCATCCTCTCGGGCGAAGCGCTCACAAACGAGCTCTACAAAGCGGCTTTCACGCCGGAAGCGCTGGGCGGAATATCCAAAGTGGAATGGGTCGATTTGAGCAAGGAGCCGCCGGGCGATGCCGCGCTTTCGCAGGCCGTCAAAGACGGCGAGTACCTCTTTGCCCTTCGTTACGCCGGCGGCACGCCCTGTGAATTTTTCGCGGCGGGCAACCGCATGGCCTCCTATACCGCCATCGCGCCGATCAGCGATTACATCACAGGGGTCGTGAAGCAGGTGAATATCGCCGCGCTGCCCGCGGACGCGCGAGATGCCGTGGTGCGTATTTCCGCGCTTGAGGCGGAGCCCGAAATCATCGACATCGGCGGCAACGCGCAAAACAATTTTTGGATCGGCTATGTGCTCATCATGTTTTTGTTTTACGTTATCATGGGCTATACAAACTACGTTTCGTCCTCGATTGTCACGGAGAAGACGTCGAAGGCGATGGAGCTGCTTGTGACGTCCGTGAAGCCGCTGCACCTCATGGTCGGCAAAGTGCTTGGCGTCGGGTTTGCGGCGCTCACGCAGGTCGGCGCCATTGTCGCGGCGGCGGCGGTGGGGCTTCTGGCCAATCTGCCGTACTGGAGAACGACGGGCAGCGGCTTGGCCGCGCTCACGCAGGGCGGCAATGTGGACGCGTCGATTGTCTGCATCCTGATCGTGTATTTCCTGCTCGGCTTTTTTCTGTACGCTTTCATCGCGGCGGCGTTTGCCTCGACCGTGACAAAGCCTGAAGAGGCCGCCACCGTAACGACGCTGCCCATCGTGCTGATGATGGCGGCGCTCGGCTTGGGATTTTTGACCTTGTCCGGCGCAGCGGGCAAAACGCTCGTCGCCGGGCTTTCATATATCCCTTTCTTTACGCCGATTACCATGGTCGCGCGCTACACGATCGGCGACGCGTCGGCGGGCCGCCTCGTGCTCGGCGCGGCGATCCTCGCGGCCGCCACCTTTGCCGTCGCCACCCTCGCGGCAAAGATTTTCCGCATGGGCGTCATGCTCTACGGCGTCAAAGCAACGCCGAAACAGATTTGGAAAGCGCTGAAAAGCTCGTAGGCGGGGGAAGAAGGTATAGCAACGAGGATATGGAACGAAACAATATCAGCACGAACATATGCAAAAACAAACGTTCACGTTTTTCTTGTTGAGGGGGCCGCCGTGTCAAGGGTTTTCATTAATTGGCAAACGCGACATCAATGACCCTCGCAATGGTTTGGTTGCGCAATTCATGCGCTTGGTCAAAGAAATACGTCCACGATACTTTATTATGGAAAATGTATCGGGGCTTACCGTCGGTGCGGCAAAATACTTGCTTGATGGCATAATTTTCGATATTGAGGCAAATGGATACAATGTGGTGAAGCCGTACAGGGTATTGAACGCAAATGAGTATGGCATACCTCAGTCACGAAAGCGCCTTTTCCTGCTTGGTTATCGCGAAGATCAGGCAGCGCCAAAATATCCTGAAAAATCAGCGGATATTGTCACAGTCATGGATGCAATCGGCGATTTGCCGAACATTGATGATTTTGATGCATTAAACGAAAGCGATGTGATCAACTGCAAGCTCTTCCCAATCTCCAATTATGCAAAAAAACTGCATGGCGCGGTTTCCGATGGAACGGATTATGCTTACCCCAGAAATTGGAATGACAAATTATTGACCGGAAGCATGCGCACACAACACACAATTAAATCCATTGATCGATTCACCCAAACCGCATTAGGGGAAGTCGAACCTATCAGCAGATTCTTAAAACTGGATCCGTTTGGCCAATGCAACACGCTCCGGGCCGGAACAGATAAATCAAGAGGGGCATATACAAGCCCTCGCCCAATCCACCCCAGAGACAATCGTTGCATTAGCGTTCGGGAAGCGGAACGGCTGCATTCATTCCCCGATTGGTTTAGAATGCACTCGACGAAATGGCACGGATTCCGAGAAGTAGGGAATTCCGTCCCGCCATTGCTTGCCCGCGCCGTTGCCGCCCAAATTATCATTGCGATCGGAGATATTCCATGCAAACCAACAGAGGTTGTGAAGTTGGGCGATGACAGGCTTTTGTATCTGAATACAACAACCGCAAAAGAATATTTGGTGGCAAGCAATTCATGAGCAAGTTGGATATGCCGATTAGGATGGACAGGTGAATCGTTCAAGGTGGACACTTGCCCCGCATAGATTGGACACCCTCACCGCACGGATTGAGCACCGATTCCGCATGATTGGACATTGAAAA